>JAHKLV010000112.1 GCA_020854925.1 Candidatus Methanofastidiosia archaeon
AGAGGACCAGGGCACTGACGAGGAATCACCTGAGTCATCACCAGAAGAACCCGAAGAACCCGCAAAGGAGGATGCGTAAATGGCTATACTCCGTGTCGGCGACATCAAGGACCTGGGTTACGAAGGCATGGTCGCCAAGAGGGACGAACTTCGATTTGAGCTTGCCCGGGAAAAAGCGCTCCTTGCAACGGGATCCGCGCCGGATAATCCCGGCCGTATCCGTGAGCTCAAGCGCACCATAGCCCGCATTAACACCATCCTCGTACAAAAGGAAAAGGAATAAGGAGAGTTGAATTGAGCATGGCCGAAGTTTGCCCGAAATGTGGACTGCCAAAAGAGCTTTGCGTATGCGAAGAGATTGCAATCGAAGACCAGCAGATTAAGATATCTACGGCTCGTAGGCGTTTTGGAAAACTCATAACGATCGTGGAAGGATTTGACAAAGACATTGACATCCGCGAGCTTGTCAAGGACCTCAAGGCACGCTGTGCCTGCGGGGGTACGATAAAGGACGGCAAGATCGAACTACAGGGAGATCATGCCAAACGTGTCCGCGATATCATGATAGGCATGGGATATGTGGCGGAGATGATCGATGTCGACGAAAGCAATACTCATCGGAAGAGAGGTCGAGGTAATAGGTAGCAGCAATCCCTCTTGCATAGGCATCCGCGGAACGGTCATAGACGAGACGGCCAATACGTTGGTCGTTGACGTCGGCGGCGCGTCAAAGCGGCTCATCAAGCAGGATGTGGTCCTTGACGTGCACGGTGTCCGTATCGATGGCGTCTCCCTTATCGGGCGCCCGGAAACGAGGATAAAAAAACGAGAGAAGAAGCAATGGAGATGATTCATATGATTGGTCTTAACGTCAAAGAACCAGCCGAGGCATGCAGCGACAAGAACTGTCCGTTCCACGGGCAGCTTGCCGTACATGGACGGGTTTTTGATGCAGAGGTTGTCAGCGACAAGATGCGTAAGTCAGTCGTTGTGAAGCGAGAATACATGCGCTACGTGGGCAAGTACGAGCGATACGAGAAGAGAACATCACAGTTTACCGCTCATAATCCCTCCTGCATCAATGCAAAGGCGGGCGACAAGGTCAAGGTGGCCGAATGCAGACCACTTTCTAAGACGAAGAACTTTGTCGTCATAGAGGTGATGTAATATGGCGAAGGGTGCGGGTGCGACTCGCGGACGTTCACCGGTGCGGCCAGGACGTGCGCTTGTCACCGGTTCTAGGCTCGTGTGTGCAGACAACACGGGAGCCAAGGAGCTTGAGGTCATCGCCGTCATGGGATATTCAGGTGTCAAGCGCCGCTATCCCAAGGCGGGTGTAGGAGACATGGTCTTTGCCTCTGTCAAGAAGGGACGTCCCAACGTACGCAAGACGGTGGTCAATGCCGTCGTCGTGAGGCAGAGGAAGGAATACCGCCGGCTTGACGGTTCAAGAATCAAGTTTGAAGATAACGCTGCGGTGATTACCAGCCCTGAAGGCGTGCCCAAGGGTTCCGAGGCCCGGGGCCCCATCGCCAAGGAAGCGGTGGAGCGTTGGCTCAAGATCTCTGGTATATCCAGCATCATAGTGTGAGGGTGAGAAAATGGTTACACGTTCTCCAAGAAAGCAGCGCAAGATGGTGCTAAAGGCGCCCATGCACCTGCGGGGCAGGCACATGAGCGCACGGCTCAGTCCGAGCCTGAGTGAGAAATACGGCGCCCGGGCCATCCCCGTCAGGAAGGGGGACAAGGTCATTATCGAGCGGGGAGACTATGCCGGCCACCAAGGCGAGGTCGTCTCCGTTGACCGTAAGGCCTACCGTATCATTGTTGAAGGTGCAAACATCGAAAAGACTGATGGCACCGAACGTTCATACCCGATTCACCCTTCAAATGTCGTTATCACCGAAGCCGACATGCGTGATGAGATGCGAAAGAAGAGTGTCGAGAAGAAGGGAAGGTGAGCACGTGGGAAGAAAAGGTCAAGGAAAGAGCCTGAAGAGGGCATACGCCCCCAGGCAGTGGAAGATACACAGGAAAGAGAAACGCTGGACCATACGGAACACACCGGGTCCGCACACCTCAGACCTGTCGGTGCCCATAACATTTATCCTGAGGGACTATCTGGGATATGCCAAGAATGTCCACGAAGTGAAAAAGATCCTTACGGAGGGGCTTATACTTGTCAATGGCAAGCCGCAGCGGGACTACCGGTACCGTGTCGGCGTGATGGACATCGTCGAGATCCCCCGGACAGAGGAGTACTACCGCGTCCTTCCCAACTACAAGGGAACAATCACCCTCCATCCCATCTCCGCAGAGGAGAAGACACGGAAGCTGTACAAGATAAAGAACGTAACGCTTCTCAAGGGCGGCAGGTACCAGCTCAACTTCCATGACGGCAACAACTTTGTCTCCGACAAGAAGTATGAAACATACCAGAGTGTCATCGTCGACATGGAGCGCAACGAGATTGTGGAAGCCATTCCCCTTTCGGAAGGAAGCCTTGTCTTCATCGTCTCTGGGAAGAACGTGTCTAAGGTGGGACGTATCAGGGAGATCCACGAATTTGGCATGAATCCCGACGCCGTGCTCCTAGAGTCCCCTGAAGGCACCTTCCAGACGCTTAAGGACTATGTCTTTGCGGTTGGCGTTAACGATACTCCGGCTATATCGCTTCCGGGTGGTGAATAAGATGGCTGTCACAGACCCCCGTATCCAAAAGGTGACCGTTCACATGGCCGTCGGCGAGTCTGGCGAGCTGCTGCAGAAGGCATCTAAGCTCCTTGAGGAGCTTACCGGACAGAAACCGGTCCAGCGGATGGCGAAAAAGACCAACAGGGACTTTGGCATTCGGAAGGGCGAGCCTATCTCCACCATGGTGACGCTGCGGGGCGAGCCGGCCGAGGTGTTTCTCAGGCGCGCACTCGAGGCGCTGGAGAACAAGGTTTCGGCACGCACCTTTGACACGTATGGAAACTTTTCCTTCGGCATCAGGGAACATATCGACCTTCCCGGTGTCCGCTACGACCCTGCCGTTGGTATCTTCGGCATGGACGTCTGCGTTACCCTTGAGCGCATCGGCTACCGCATCTCGCGGAGAAAGCTGTTCAAGAAGGCCGTTCATCCTTCGCATCGCCTCACCAAGGACCAGGGAATCGAATTCATCATGAACAAGTTCGGAGTTGATATTGCATGAGTAGGGAATCAATGGGCAAAGGAAGCCGCCAGTGCAGGCGCTGTGGATGCCACGGCCCCATCATACGCCGCTACGGTCTCAACATCTGCAGGCGTTGTTTCAGGGAAATGGCCCCCAAGCTCGGATTCAAAAAGTACAGTTGAGGTGACAAAGACATGCTTAACGATCCATTGGCTGACGCCCTTTCAAACATTAACAACCAAGAGAAAGTACGAAAGACCTCCTGTACGGTCCCTGCTTCAAAGACCATCGGCAATGTCCTGCGTATCCTCCAGAAGTACAACTTCGTAGGTGCCTTCGAATTCATTGACGACGGGAAGGCGGGCCTGTTCAAGGTGGACCTCTTGGGTACTATCAATGTCTGCGGCGTCATCAAACCCCGTTATGCCGTCGGCAAAGACGGGTATGAAAAATTCGAGCGACGATACCTCCCCGCCAGGGGATTCGGCATTCTCGTGGTGTCAACGCCCCAGGGCGTCATGAGCCACCAGGAAGCGGTGGAAATGGGAACTGGCGGCAGATTGCTTGCATATGTCTACTAGGTGATGAAGATGTTGGTCGAGGAGATAAAAGAAGAGATTACCATTCCCGAAGGCGTCACGGTCGACGTTTCGGGGAGGTACTTCAAGGTCGCCGGACCAAAGGGGACGCTTGAACGGACGTTCAAGTACCCTTTTGTCCAGCTCCAGAAAAAGGACGGATCAATCACACTTAAGGTGGACTACCCGCGCAAGGCCGACAAGGCCGCTTTGTACACCATCAAGTCGCATATCAGCAACATGATTACCGGCGTGATGCAGGGATACACCTACAAGATGAAGGTCGTGTATGCCCACTTCCCCCTGAACATCAGTGTCAAGGGGCGCGAGGTCGTCATCGACAACTATCTCGGGGAGAAGTATCCCCGAACGGCAAAGATTGTCGGCGATGTGAAGGTTACCCTTTCCGGTGCAGACATCGTCGTTGAGGGCATTAACAAGGAGCATGTCGGACAGACAGCCGGCAATCTCGAGAGCTCAACGCGTGTTATCAAGCGAGACCCCCGCGTGTTCCAGGACGGCATATACCTCGTGGAGCGCGATGGTGCGCCCATAAAGTGGTGAGGGACATGACAGAGAGATTATTGAAGTTACGGAAAAGTGCATCAAAGAGGCGCCCTTCCTTCAACCGTCAAGAGACGTGGAAGCTGAAGCGCTTCAAAAACAATCCCACCTGGAGGAAACCCCGCGGCCATTCCTCAAAGATGCGCAGGCAGCTCAAGGGAAACCCCCCGCTCGTGCGCATCGGATACCGTGGGCCCAAAGACGTGCGAGCGTTCCATCCCTGCGGCTTGCCCGAGGCATTCGTGTACTCTGTGGCAGACCTGGAGGGCGTACATGACGCTATCGTGCGTATCGCCTCAGGTGTGGGTACGAAGAAGCGCGCGGATATTGTGCGTGCGGCTGTAGAAAAGAACCTCCGCATCGCCAATCCTCGCATCAAGTTCGTTTACCTCGACTCTGTCGAGACACTCGAACTGTACGCGCCTATCAAGGAGCATGTGACCTCCTACCGCATCGCGAAGGTCGCCGACAATGTCCAGCAGGCCATCGTCGCTAAGGCTGAGGAAATGAAGATCCCCGTTGAGTTTGGAGCGTGAAATGCATGAATCTTAGTGTGCAGAAGAGAATAGCGTCCGAAGTCCTCGGATGCGGCATCAACAGGGTCTGGATAGACAGCGCCAAGGCCGACGAGGTAGCAATGGCCATCACCCGTGACGATATCCGCCGTCTTGTGGACAAGGGCATCATCACCCAGAAGCAGGAAGAAGGCATATGTCGCCACCGCGCACGCTTCCGCCACGAACAGCGGAAGAAGGGTCGCAGGCGTGGCCACGGCACCATGAAGGGTCCGAAGTTCTCCCGTGTTCCCCGAAAGCGCCGGTGGATAAACACCATCCGCCCCCTCAGGGAATCTCTTAAGGAGATGCATGACGGTGAAGAGATTACCACGGCAGTGTATCGGAAGCTCTACCGCATGGCAACGGGCGGCGCATTCCGTTCCGTGGAATATATGAAGTCTTACATGGCCGACCACAGCATGTACCAAGGGGGGAAGGAGTAAATGACACAATCACGATATGCGGTCCATCTCCGGCGACGCCGGGAGGGAAAGACCGATTTCCGTTCCCGCAAGCAGCTTCTCTATGCAGGGAAGCCGCGCCTTGTGGTGCGCACGTCGCTACGGTACGCTAGCGCGCAGGTCATCTCCTACACGCCCCAGGGCGATATCGTCATCGCCGCGGCAAATGCCAAGCAGCTGGGACCATATGGATGGAAGGCGTCGTGCTCAAACACGCCGGCCGCCTACCTCACGGGGCTTCTGTGCGGCATGCGTGCCAAGAAGGCGGGCGTCGAGGAGTCCATTCTCGACATCGGCATGAGGGACGTCGTCAAAGGTGCGAGGATCTTTGCCATCCTGAAGGGCTTTGCCGATGCTGGCATCGACATCCCCTACGGCGAGGGCATCGTGCCTGAGGATGACCGCCTCAACGGCGAGCACATCGCCTCCTATTACGAATCATTGGATGATGACGCCCGCAAGGCGCGCTTCTCAAAGTATATAAAGGAAGGCGTCGACGTTACGTCTCTTCCCGACATGGTTGCGCGCGTGAAAGACGAAATCATGAAAAAGGGTGAATGAGAAGGGGAGATAGCATGCGAAGAGATGACAGAACAAGAAAAGACCAGGAACGCGTTGACGATTCATGGGTTCCCAAGACCGAACTGGGCAAGGCCGTCAAAGAGGGGAAGTTCAAGGACATCGGCGAAATTTTCAATCGCGCCCTCCCCATTCTCGAAACGGAGATAGTGGACTATCTCCTTCCCGAGCTTTCAGAACGGGACTTCCAGGAGGTCCTTTCCGTCAACATGGTCCAGCGGATGACCGACTCGGGCCGCAGGGTCAAGTTTGCCTGCATCGTCGTCGTTGGAAACAAGGACGGCTACGTCGGACTCGGGTACGGCAAGGCGCAGGAAGTGGGCCCGGCCATACGCAAGGCCATTACAAACGGTAAGCTCAATCTTATCCAGATAAAGCGTGGATGCGGGTCTTGGGAATGCGGCTGCGGCACGCCCCACACCATCCCATTCCAGGTCGAGGGGAAATCCTCCAGCGTCTCCGTGACGCTCCTGCCGGCCCCGAGGGGCCTTGGTGTCGCCACAGGCGACATCGGCAAGAAGATCCTCCACCTCGCCGGTATTAAGGACGTGTGGTCGCGATCGTTTGGAAAGACGCAGACAACGCTTAACCTCGCACGGGCCATCTTTGAGGCCCTCAAGAAAACAAATGAAATGAGCGTCCAGCAGAGGCATATCGACCGCATCGGTATCGTCTCCGGCAGGGCGCAGCAGTAGGTGTGACACGATGAAACGGTTGGCTGTAGTGAGAATCCGCGGTACCGTCGGTGTCAGGGGCAAAATTGCCGATACCCTCAAGATGCTGAACCTGGAAAAGGTGTCGACGTGCGTCGTCATCGACGACCGTGACTCCTATACGGGCATGCTCCAGAAGGCAAAGGACTACATCACCTTTGGTGAGATCGACGCTGAAACGCTCAAGAAGCTTATCCTCAAGTGGGGACGGCTTCCTGGCGGCGAGCGCATCACCGAGGCGTACGTCACCGAGCTGACGGGGCTTTCCATCGACGACTTCGTTGCGTCGGTGCTCAACTTCGAGCACGAGCTCTCCGAGCTTGGCATCAAGAGCGTATTCAGGCTCCATCCCCCGCGCGGCGGATACGAGGACATCAGGAAGGGGTACGGGCAGGGCGGCTCGCTGGGAAACCGCGGGACCGACATGGTCGCCTTCATTGAGAAGATGATGTAACGGTGATAGTATATGATACGAAAGACTCGAAAGATAACGAAGATGCGCGGATCCCGCACGTGCGGGGGCGGCTGCTCCAAGAAGCGCAGGGGTGCTGGCCACAGAGGTGGCAGGGGTAATGCCGGTTCCGGAAAGGAGAAGAAGCAGAAGTTCACCTGGTTCCTCAAATACGAGCCAGACCATCTGGGTAAGCACGGATTCCAGCGTGCTGATTTCCTCCGTTCCGATCAGTCGGGCATCAACGTCTCTGCCATCGACCAGTACATCGATGACTTTCTTTCCATTGGGTGCGCCGAGTACGAGGACGACCAGGTTGTCCTCGACGTCTCAAAGCTCGGCGTTCGGAAAGTTCTCGGGTCGGGAAGAATTTCCAGGCCCGTCATCGTAAAGGCGTCGCTGTTTAGCCAGAAGGCAAAGGAAAAAATAGAAGAAGCGGGCGGACAAGCCATCACGAACTAGGTGTGAAACTATGGGGTTTATGGATGCACTATCGCCGATAATGAGGATTCTACCCGAAGTAGCGGGTCCTAAGCGGCATATAACCTTTAGGGAACGTATCACATGGAGCGGCATAATCCTGGCACTCTATTTTGTGCTGGCCGAAATACCGCTGTATGGACTACCGGATTCTATTAATGATATGTTTGCAGGATTTAGGACCGTTCTTGCTGGCGATAGCGGTACCCTCCTTCATCTTGGTATCGGCCCCATTGTCACGGCCGGTATCATCATGCAGCTCTTGGCAGGGTCTGACATCATCAACCTCGACCTTTCCACCCACAAGGGAAAGGTGATGTTCCAGGGAACGCAAAAGATTCTTGCCGTCTTCCTCTGCTTCTTCGAAGCGGTGCTCTTCGCCTACGCGTGGCGCTACCAGGTGACGACAAATGCCCTTGTTTTCCTCATCGTGCAGATGGCGCTTGGCGCGCTCGTCCTCCTTCTCATGGATGAGGTCGTCACAAAATGGGGATTCGGAAGCGGTATTTCCCTCTTCATCGCGGCCAGGGTTTCGGCACAGGTGTTTTGGCAGGCCTTTAGCCCCCTTCGCGATGCGTCGGGACAGTTCCTCGGGGCCATTCCTGACTTTATCTCCAAGGTGGTGAGCGGCGATACCGCGGGCATCCTGTCCCGCCCGTATCCGTATCCGGACATGACGTCGCTTATCTTCACCTTTGCCGTCTTCCTCATTGTCGTGTACTTTGAGGCAATGCGTATTGAGATTCCGCTTTCCTATGGAAAGTACAAGGGGATTCGCGGACGATACCCCATCAAGTTTATCTACGCATCCAACATCCCCATGATCCTGACAATAGCGCTCTTTGCCAATATACGTGTCATGGCGCAGCTCACACACTGGAACATCCTTGGCTCGTTCAGCCAGGATGGGAACGCTGTCACCGGCGGGCTCCTGTACTACCTTACGGCGCCATCGTCGCTTTCAACGGTAGTCGATGAACCGCTTCGGGCGTTTATCTATCTGGTCATTGTCGTGGCGTTCTGTGTGCTCTTTGCGAAGCTGTGGATAGAACTTACCAACATGGGACCAAAGGCCGTTGCGAAGCGTCTCCAGGGGTCCGGGATGCAGATTCCGGGATTCAGGAAGGACATACGCATCCTGGAAAAGCTCCTCTCGCGCTACATACCCCAGGTGACGGTGATGGGAGGTGCGTTTGTGGGACTCATCGCCGTTTTCGCCGACTTTACCGGGGCACTCGGGACGGGAACAGGTATCCTGCTTACCGTCGGTATCGTCTACCGCATGTACGAGGACCTGGCAAAGGAGCAGGCATCAGAGCTCTTCCCTGCATTGCGCCAGTTCTTGGGAAAGGAATAGGAGGTCTAGCGAATGGGGATAATGGATAGTGTCTATGGCGTGCTTGACAAGGCGTTTGGCTTCTTGCCGCTCGAAGACCCGGGGCAGATGTACCTCGTGGTCATCGTGCTTGCCATTCTTGTGGGCTCGTTCATGACACTGGTACAGCATTTTATGATTGACCAGCAGGAACTCAAGCGTACGCGCAAGGAGGTATCAGAGTTCCAGAGCAAGATGCTCAAAGCACAGCGAAGTACTGATAAAAAGGCCATGCGCAAGCTGCAGTTGCAGAAACCGCACATTGACGAGCTGAATCAGAAGATGATGAAGGACAACTTCAAGCCGCTCTACGTCACGATGGTCCCCGCAATCGTGTTCTATTCATGGTTGCGCCATGTCTACGAACCCATTGTGACGGAGGCCGTCGTGCACCTTCCCTTCAGTCTCTTCAATCTTCCCCTGCTTTCGTATCTGCACGATGGAACCATCGCCGCAAATCAGCTGGGGTCTATTGGATGGTACATCGTCTTTGTGTCGTTTTTCAGCAACACGCTGCGAAAGATCATGGACATGGCCTAAGTGAGGTGAGAGACATGGTTAGAGGTATGTATAGGTCTCGGACGCTCAAGCGGAAGTTTACGCGCGTTCCGAGCGGAGAGAGTGTGATACACTACAAGCGAAAAAAGACGAGCCACCACGTGTGTGCGGAGTGCGGAGCCTTGCTTGGCGGCATCCCGAGGGGAACGCCGCGCCAGATAGGCAAGCTTTCGAAGTCTGAAAAGACCGTATCCCGCCCATACGGCGGATATCTCTGTGCCCAGTGCCTGAAGCGCAAGCTCATAGCTGAGGCCCGTGCAGGGATGTAAATGAAGATTACCATCGGCGGTCCCCCGGGCAGTGGCACGACAACGATTGCCGCGCGCGTGGCCGAAGCGCTCAACTACCGGTATCTGTATGCCGGGAAAGTGTTTCGTGAAATGGCCGCCGAGCATGGTATGACACTCGAGGAGTTTGGCGCCCGGGCTGAGCATGACGTGTCGCTCGACCGGGCCGTCGACGAGCGGATGCGCGTGTTGTCAACGGACGACACCGTTACGGAGGGGCGCATGTCGGCCTTTGTGGTCGACAGCCCCGATGTGCGTATCTGGCTCGACGCGCCCCTCGGCGTGCGCATATCCCGCATCATGGAGAGGGAGTCTCTCTCTGAGCGGGAGGCGCGCGAGATGACCGTCCGTCGTCAGCGGTGTGAGGACGTCCGATACCGTTCCATTTATGGAATAGATATCTTCGACCTCTCACACTACGATCTGGTCATAAACACGGAAAAGTGGGATGTCGATGGCGTACATGCCATCGTCATGACTGCCATCACCACTCTTGTGAGGGCGACCCAAGAACGTAGAATGTATAGGTGATGAACCATGATAGTTGAACGTGGAAGACTTGCTACCAAGCTCCTTGGTAGGGAAGCAGGAAACATTTGCGCTATTACCGAACGCATCGACAAGAACTTTGTCATGGTCGTCGGACCACAGGTGCGAAAGAGGCGGTGCAACATCAACCACCTCGAGCTTATGGACACGGTCCTTTCCGTGCCCGAGTCCGCCGGCGACGATGCATTCATCGAGGAACTGACCAAACGTTCCCAGTGATTCCAAGAGGGAATACCGTGACATATGCCATGACACCGATGATAGAACGGTCCGATGCCGAGACCGACCCCCGGCACGGGCGCGCCCCCCATAGCCGCCCGTTAGATGAACTCCTACGTACCGGGCTCGTGGTCCTCGACAAACCGAAGGGGCCGACCTCGCATGAGGTGGTGGCATGGCTCAAGCAGATAGTGCATCTTGACAAGGCGGGCCATAGTGGGACGCTTGACCCCAACGTGACGGGCGTGCTTCCCGTTGCCCTCCTGTCAGGTACAAAGGTTGTCAAGCAGCTGCTTGACATGGGAAAGGAGTACGTGTGTCTCATGCGGCTCCACAAGGAAGCCGACCCCGAGGCGGTACGCCAGGCGCTTTCCCTTTTCACGGGAAGGATATTCCAGCGGCCGCCGGTCAAGTCTGCGGTGAAACGCCAGGTCCGCGTCCGCGAGATCTACGCCATCGAGATCCTTGACATGGAAGGGCCGTTTGTCCTCTTTCGCGTGAGTTGTGAAGCCGGCACCTACATCAGAAAGCTCGTCTACGACCTTGGCATGGTGCTGGGGTGCGGGGCGAACATGGTGGAACTGCGCCGTACGCGCGTGGCCGGCATTACCGAAGCCGAGACGTGCACGCTTCAAGACCTTTCCGACGCGTACAGCACGTGGAAGGAATGCGGAAACGAGGCACCCCTCCGGTCGGTGGTACGGCCCATGGAAGACGCCATCTCGCACCTTCGTGCCGTGTGGGTGCGGGACTCTGCCATCGACGCGCTTTGCCACGGCGCCCCTCTCGCCATACCCGGCGTAGTACGGGCACAGGGTGGCATAGAGCGGGGCAACAAGGTGGCCATCCTCTCCCTCAAGGGCGAGCTTGTGGCATTGGCAAAGGCAGAAATGGACTCTAAATCCTTAAAAACGTTGGATACAGGCATTGTTGCGGTACCGTCACGGGTGGTCATGGAACCGGGTACGTATCCCCGTTCCTGGAAAAGCTCAACGAATCATACTGAAGATAGAAAGAATTAAAAAGGTGAATGCATCGAGGAAATAAAGTTTTTGCCGGGGTTGCCGAGCCTGGAACGGCGCAAGCCTGGAAAGCTTGTTCAGTCTGACTGAACCAGGGTTCAAATCCCTGCCCCGGCGCTTAAACTTAGGATGATCATTCAACATCACATGGGGTGAAAGGTAATGGCTGAATTTAGGCACTTCGTCCGTGTTGCCGGAACTGACCTGAAAGGCGACGAGACGATAACATTGGCACTTACGGGAATGAAGGGCATCGGGATGATGCTTGCCCGTTCCATTGTCCTTTCCATCGGAAGGAACCCACGGGACAAGATGGGTTACCTCGAGGAGGAGGACGTGGTTAAGATAGAAAAGATCTTGGAAAATCCCTTGGAGTATGGCATCCCGGTATGGATGCTCAACAGGCGGATGGACATGGAGACCGGGTCAGATATCCATGTTGTCAGTTCCAAGCTTGCTATAGCGCTGAGAGAAGACGTTAACACCATGCGAAAGGCACGGTCATACCGTGGCATCAGGCATGAGTCCGGGCTCCCCGTCCGCGGCCAGAGGACAAAATCCTCGTTTAGGACCGGCAGCTCACTGGGTGTGCGCAGGAAGAAGAAGAGCGAGAAGTAAGGTGATCTAACATGGGCGATCCACGAAAGAGAAAGAAGAAGTACGAGACTCCTACCCACCCTTGGCAGAAGGACCGTATCGACGACGAGAAAGAGCTGAGGCGCAAGTACGGGTTGAAGAACAAAAAGGAGATCTGGAAGGCCCAGTCCCTGCTTCGTGTCATCAGGGGACAGGCGCGTACCCTCCTTGGCGTATCGACGGAACAGTCGGCCAAGGAGACGGCTGACCTTATGGAGCGTCTTCGCAAGCTTTCTATCCTCAAGGAGGGTGCCGAGCTTGACAATGTCCTTGGTCTTACCATACAGGATGTCCTTGACAGGCGCCTTCAGTCCATTGTGGTGCGAAAAGGCCTTGCGGTTAACGCGAATCAGGCTAGGCAGATGATTGTGCATGGCCATATCATGGTCAACAGTCGGCGTGTCACCGCACCGAGCTACCTTGTGGCCGCAGCAGATGAGGAATCCGTGTCCTACTCCCCGCAGTCGCCGTTTGTCGGTCGCCCGTTGCAGGTAGGCAAACAGGCACAGGATTCTAAGAAGCGGTTCACCAAGGAGGAGCCGGAAGCCGAGGAACAGGTGGCAGAGAAAGCACCGGAGGATGAGTCAGATGGCGAGTAAGGAACCAAAGTGGGGCGTTGCCCACATCTTCGCGTCGTTTAACGACACCATAATCCACATAACGGACCTGTCCGGTGCCGAGACCATCACCCGATGGTCTGGCGGCATGATTGTGAAGGCTGACAGGGAGGAGTCATCCCCCTATGCAGCCATGAAGGCGGCCGCCAAGGCTGCAGAGGAGGCCTTGGACCGTGGCGTCATAGGCGTTCACATCCTTGTACGTGCTCCGGGCGGCAACAAATCAAAGAATCCGGGACCCGGGGCTCAGGCAGCAATACGTGCACTTTCCCGTGCACGGTTGCGTATTGGCAGGATTGAGGATGTTACCCCCATTGCGCACGATGGTACAAGGCCCAAGGGCGGAAGGCGCGGCAGAAGGGTATAAGCATGAAAGTACGATTCCTATCCGACAGCGAAACGTCGTGCACTGCGGTCATCGAGGGCATTTCCGCCCCCTTTGCCAACGCGCTCAGGCGGGTCATCATGACAGAGATTCCGGTCTATGCCGGGAAAGACATCATCATTTACGAGAATTCGGGCCCGCTTTTCGACGAGGTTATTGCCCACCGCATCGGCCTTGTGCCGCTCACAACGCCAAAGGATTCCTCTGAAGACAGCAAGAGTGTCATCATCAGCGTCGATGTCGCCGGACCCTCGATGGTCACGAGCGCCGACTTTGTCTCCGAGGACCCTGATGTCGTGCCCACATCCGACGGATTTCCCATCGTGAAACTCGGCAAGGGGCAGCGGCTCAAGTGCAATATCGAAGGTGTTGTCGGATACGGCAAGGACCATACGCGGTGGCAGCCGGGCCTTGCCTCGTACAAGAACTATCCCTCCATCGTCATCGACACCGTGCAGTGCAATCTGTGCGGGTCATGCATAAAGGCATGCCCGCGTGCTCTTATCCAGAAGGATGGGGACGTGCTCACCGTTGTCGATGCAGGATCCTGCATGTTCTGCAGGGCGTGCGAGGAAGCATGTGCCCAGTCCAACGAAAAGTCGCTCATCTCGGTGACACCTCTCAAGGACGTCTTTATCTTCATGGTGGAGTCCTACGGGGCTATGCCTGCAAAAGATTTATTAAGCACTGCCCTTATGGTTATTGAAAACAAGGCACGTGCCCTTGACCAGAACCTATCCGGCGCATGAGCGGGGGTTGCCGAGCTTGGTCAAAGGCGCAGGGCTTAGGACCCTGTCTTGCAGAAGTCCATGGGTTCAAATCCCATCCCCCGCACTAGTGTGTATCACACTGGGCGAGCGGCTACCGGCCGCATCTTTAGTTCGGAAGTGATGAAATGAAACAGATGAGAAAGACAAATCCCTCACTCAAAGCCCTCATCGAGACGCTGCGGGCTCACGGGTACGAGCAGCAGGTCGGGTTGTGGATAGCCCTTGCAAAGAAGCTTTCCAAGCCCACCCGCCGACAGTGCGAGGTCAATGTCGCAAAGCTCAACAGGTACACCGCCGAGGGTGACATTGTTGTCGTGCCCGGGAAGGTCCTAGGTGCCGGCGACCTCGATCATGCCCTTACCGTGGCTGCGTACAAGTTTTCACAGGCTGCCCGCGAGAAGATTAACGCCACAGGGACCGCCATGTCCCTGGAAGAACTTATGGAGCAGCATCCAGCTGGCTCGAACGTTCGTATCTTTGGGGGGTAATCGCGCATGTACATCGATGGAAATTATCAGATTCTCGGCCGTATGGCTAACGAGGTTGCACAGCACCTCTTGGCGGGGGAACCTGTCGTCATTGTGAATGCCGAGAATGTTATCATCTCTGGAAATAGGAAAGAGATTTATAAGCGATTCAAGCACAGGACAGACCTTGCAGACCGTGCCAACCCCCGAAGGGGGCCGTTCTTCCCGAAGACGTCCGCACGCATTGTCCGCAGGACCATCCGCGGCATGCTCCCGTGGAAAAAGCCCTGTGGCAGGGAGGCATACCGCCTTCTTACCGTCTACGACCAGATGCCGGTAGAGCTTGCCGACAAAGAGTTCGTACAGATACAAAACGCCGACGGCAACAGATTGGGCACCCACAAGATCGTGACCATCAAGGAGCTGTCACAGTACCTGCGAGGTGAATAAATGAAGATTGTGCAGTCATCGGGAAAACGTAAGATGGCCATTGCCCGAGCCGTTGTATCCGAGGGAAAAGGCTGTGTCCGCATCAACAGGAAGCCCATCGTGCTTGTCGAGCCAGAGATGGCACGTCTCAAGATGATAGAGCCTCTGTGGATAGCGGGTTCTGAGGTGTGTTCCGTCTTTGACATTGATGTCACCGTTTCAGGCGGTGGCGTTATGGGTCAAGCAGACGCATGCCGAATGGCCATAGCTAAGGGCATTGTAGAGTTCACCGGGGACCTGTCAATCAGGGACCGATTCATTGCCTCTGACCGTTCGATGCTTAAGGGTGACACGAGGAGAACGGAGACCCACAAGCCGAATAGATCGTCAAGCGGGCCTCGTGCAAAGAGGCAGAAGTCGTACAGGTAGATACCATGATAGTACCCATACGCTGCTTTACCTGTGGAAAGCCGATAGGCCACCTCTACCGGGAATATTGCGAACGCACCGCAGAAGGGGAAAACTCCAAGGACGTCCTGGACGAACTTGGTCTTTCCCGCTATTGCTGCCGCAGGATGTTCCTGACGCATGTGGACCTTATCGACGAAATCCTTGAGTTTAGCGTATAACCGTTACGTGGGGCCGTAGGGTAGCTTGGACCATCCTCTCACCTTGGGGTGGTGGACACCCGAGTTCGAATCTCGGCGGCCCCACCATTACGCGTATGGGTGCTTTCATGGAATTGATGTATGACTATGGCTGCGAATGATGGAAGGACATGCATGAGCGTTGTTGAGGATATTGCACTCAGGATGATGTATTGTGAGTCACGTAACGTCCTAGAGATCGACCTCATCACGGCTAATTCCTTTGGCCGTGTTCAGACGAAGTGCGAAAGCGACATCGAGGACCTCAATGCCGTCGTTGTGCCTGAGCTCATCGGACTCAACGTGCTTGAGCAACAGCTCTTCGACGACATTCTCTCTGATGTCGTGGAGGAGGGGCGTGTCCGTTTCGGATTCTCCCTCGCCTGTGCCAAGACGGCTTCCACTTATGTGGGCCTTCCCCTTTACCAGTATCTGGGGGGCATCTTCTCACGAAGCGTACCCTCCATCATCCTTGGCGATTCGATAGTCAACGAATCGTTTGTCGTTACCGGCAAGCGCCCGCAGGGCACGTCGCAGCAGTTTGACACGCTCACAGCCATGGCAGAGGGAGACAGGCATGCACCATCGTGCCTTGCTTTCACCGATGAGGGCTCGTGGCATGTTGCATGCGGAATGTCCTATGACTATATCGAGATATTTAAAAAAGAAGACATCAACGAATTATTGCGTATTAAAGAACATATGTTGGAGATGTAACGATGACGGACGACATGTTGATTCCCCTTGACCAGTACCTTGCCTCTGGCATCCATATCGGCACACAGCAGAAGACCAAAGATATGGAGCGGTACATATACCGTGTTCGACAGGACGGCCTTTACGTCCTTGACATCAAGACCACGGACCAGCGCATTGCGCTTATTGCCAAGTTCCTTGCCTCCTACGACCCAAAGAAGATCCTCGTGGTCTCTACGAGGGTCTACGGCCACAAACCGGTGCGCATGTTTTCACATTACACCGGCTGCAAGGCTGTCGCGGGACGGTTCATCCCCGGCATGCTTACGAATCCGAACAGCAAGACCTTCTCCGAACCGGAACTGCTCATCATCACGGACCCGCGTGCTGACTTCCAGGCTCTTCGCGAGGGTGCGGCCATTGGCATTCCCATCGTGGCACTCTGTGATTCTGAGAATCTGCTTTCAAACGTTGACTTGGCCATACCAACGAACAACAAGGGTCGGAAGGCGCTTTCCCTCATCTATTACCTGCTGGCACGGGAGATGCTTCGTGCCAACGGTGCCCTTCCAGAAGATGGGGACATCGACTTCCAGCTTGATGATTTCAAGCAGCAGTAAGGGGCCTTTTCCCCTTTCTCTTTTTCATTTATACGGTCTTGCCTCTTCTCTGGCGAAATGATATTGCCACCATGTTATGCATTGGCATAGTTTTTTAAGCATGCATTATGAGTTCCCCTAAGCGCGGGGGTTGCCGAGTTTGGTCAAAGGCGCTGGACTTAAGATCATGACGGATATCCTGCCATGGCCTGCCGAAGAGACAGGATTGCCTTTGATAAGAAATCCAGTTTCGAAGGAATCCGCGGGTTCGAATCCCGCCCCCCGCACCAGCCAATAATTTGAATATAAATTCTTATATGAATATTATCAGAATATTATTCTTATATGATGGGATAAAATTTTTATAGTAAGCCCTGTATGTGGGTATAGGACGATGGCAACATCCCTCCATTTGTCACCATCCGTCCTACTCCACTTTTTTTTGTTGTTAAAAAAAGAGAGGGGACCCTGGTTAGAGGACCGGGGTGCCGATGGGTAGTATTTCCCTGCCGTACGTTGCGTTGATGACATCCGCCGCTGAGAGGTACAGGGCGCTTGCCCCGCAGATGAGTCCTTCATATCCTGCGAGCGTGTGGATGCTATGGCTGTATTGTCCAATGGCAAGTAAGAAGAAGAGTACGGTGAGCGATGCAAACACGAAGAGGAGCGCTTTGGCTTTCTTGAGGGTCGGGATAGTCATATAGAGGGTAAAGCAGCCCCATCCTGCAAGGAAAGCCGCGAGGCCATCCTTGGGTACCGCGTTTACCACGCCAAGTGACTGGAAGAGTACCATGGTGGCAAACGCCATCCAGAAGGCTCCATAGGCGGTGAAGGCCGTGGCACCAAACGTATTATTGACACGGGCTTCCCAGGTTCCTGCAAAGATTTGGCACAATCCCCCGAAGAAGATGCCCATGGGAAGGATCATCCCCATGCTGGCAGCGGGCAGTATTTCAGCATTGACAAGATTTAGTAAAACAGTGGTGAGCCCGAAGGCGGCAAGGCCAAGGGGCGCCGGATTTATGGAAGGCTGTTGCTCCATTTTTATAAAGGTATGAGTTTCGTATAAAAATGTTATTCTTTCTCTTTCCAAGGGGCGTCATCGTCCCGTTCCACCATGGTGGTGAGGTCGCAGTTTTCAACATATGAGAAAGGTATGACCGGTGTCCACCCCGCTCGGTCGAACATGTTCATGAAGCACATACCGACGACGGTCGTTCCTTCGTGGGAAAGTGCATTGAGCACATCCTGCACTTCCTCGATGGTGCAGACATTGGGCATGGCAAGGCCGCCCATGAGGACGATGACATCCACCGATTGTAGCGATGCCTTTGCACCATACTCCACCGATACGGTGCCAAGTCTGATATCAACAGCTTCTTCCACTTTCGTGAGCGGGATGTAGTATGCGGTGCATCCTATGTCACGGATGACATACATGCAGAAATCCACAAGTGGCGTACAGGTGTAAGGTTGTCCAAGAAACACCACTGATGTTTTGCGGTCAATCTGGTCCATGATGCGTCTGAATGACACAAGCATTCCCTTGATGCCCCGTGAATCGCTTATTACCGGCTCCATGGGGGTACCTGCTCCCAAAACCTTAAATGGTTTTGGTCGCATCCTCACCCGTGGTATCATGAAGCACCTCACCGTAGGCGTTTTTGGTGACAAAGACAGCTCACTGCTCAAAAAACTCGGCAACAAGGGTACAATAAACGACATTGAGTTCCGCAACAGCGCGGCCGGGGATGCGGTTCTCACCTTTTGCACCCCACGTTCTGAAAAAGTGGTATCCCTCCTCCAGACCGTGGGCCTTGCGGATGTACCCGTGGTTGTCTTTGATGTCCCTTCCCCCGAGTTGGGGGAGGCAATCCTTGCCCTCGATGCGCGAAAAGCGCCCTGCGGCATCCTATGCGTATCTGATTCCTTTGGTACTGAAAAAGCCCGTTCCCTTGTCGAGCACACGTCCCTTTCCACTTATCCTATCATACCCCCTGATGCGGCAGCACTGAAGGAGCTCCTCGTTTCAGATGAGTTTTATTCTGGCATTCCCCGTCCCGAAGGTCCTGTGAAGATTCCCATTGACAATTATTTCATGGTCCGTAGCGTAGGCACGGTGGTGCTTGGTACCGCAAAGCGGGGCGAAGTCGG
>JAHKLV010000245.1 GCA_020854925.1 Candidatus Methanofastidiosia archaeon
CACTCAAGAAGCCCGTTGATTGGGTAAGCCATCCAAGTACCGGGCCATACATCGTCAACCTCCGCATTAGCAACCATTGCTCTCTGGATGTCATAAAGCTCTTCCATTGTTCCCTGCCAGTAGAAGAAATCCTCATTGTCCAGAGAGGTATCATCGAAGAACAAAGGCTTTGGTACACCATATGCCGCCCAAGTAGTATCGATATCAATATTTAACAACTGAAGTTCCCACAGACCCTTCTGGTCTACAGCACGGGAGCACCCGATGCAGAGGTCGGAGAAACAGACAACATCCCTGATGGAGAAGTCAACGGTGATTGTTTCAAAGGAACAAGCAGTATACTTCAAGAAGTTCGTGTCAGGGGCAAAGCTCGTCCATGGGTCCACATACACGTCGTAGTCCCACCAGGGAGAATCCAAAAGCCAGTTGTAGGGAAGGACAACCCAAGACTCAGGGGCGGCGGCACCAAACTCTGTTGCAGCCGGAAGCACATCGTCCCAGTCCTCAAGACCAAGCCAAGTTCCTTCGACGTAGTTATAGAACCTAAAGTCGTTAAAGTCCGTTGCTGGTGCCATTGCGCCTGAGACATAGTTGTCCACCTGCGTCTCGTCGGTGTACGTTACGCCTGGCATGGTCCAGTTTTCGGTAATTTCCTCGTAGAATGCCATTGATCCAATCTTCGCTGATACGAATGCTGCAGATACAACATCGGCGGCAGCGGCGGATGAACCAACAACAATCAAACAGTTGTTGAGACCCGTTGTTTCATCAATGAAGAAACCACGGTCTGGTGCGTCCATAGTGGTCCCCGCTGCAGCTCCGGCCAATGTGGCTCCGAGCAAAGCAGCGCCGGCCAATACGGCTCCAACTCTCTTCAGCTTCATGTTTCCACCTTTTGTTATTGTCGACCTAAAAATAGGTACATAAAAGAGAGGACAGAGAACGTATTTAAACGTTTCGGTAATGCTATTTTATAAAGAGAAAAGGGTAATCAAGCGATTACCTTTATAAACAAAATCGTCTAATCGCCTTTCGGCATTAGACGTTGTTCCTTTATCGTAATGTAGTTGGTGATGTCGGAAACAAGGGATGACAGGTTGATGGCGATGTCCTGCACCTCGGCCTCTGAAAGTATAATCTCCTCCGGCTCCTCGATGGACATGGCCACCGGATTGAAGCGAAGCGCTATCTCGAAGAGCGTCTCGTTGTCGGGCACCATGGCGTCGACGGCCGCAAGCCCGGAAAAGCCCTCCCCCTGCTCGCCCTGCTCCTGGAGCTTAATCTTGTTCACGTAGGCGCCAAGGACGTTGAGCACCCGGAGGATGTCACGGCGGATGACCTCTTCGTTTCCCGCCACGGCGGTGACGAACTTGTAGTGGATGAATCCCTGTTCGAGGAAATCGTCGTACTCGTCGTCGGTGATGCCGGGCCCGTCCTGGCGCTCGTCGCCAAACTGCGTATCAGGCATGGGAAGACGCACCCCCGCCTTCTGGCAGCACGTTCCCAGCACGGTGCAGACGTCGCCCAAGAGGCGCATGGCCTCAGAGGCGGTGATGGACTTGGGCGCTTTAAGCACCTCCATGGAGGTCGGCGTGACACGCATGACAAGGCGCAGGTAGTCCCGGAGATCCATATCGACAGACATCTCCACGAAGGTGGAAAAGGTGTCCTTTTCGTCAATGGTCTCCTGTTCCTCCCCCATGACCTCGTACTCGGTGATGGTGACGCCCTCGGCCGCGAGGTCCGACACGAGCTTTTCCAGCGAGCTGGCAGCCATGCCGGGCGCGTTTGCCTGGGCTTCGATGAAAAGCGTAGCAATGACCATACCCACCAACAGCGGGTGCTACTTTTTAAGTGTTTGCCACGTCCCGTATATTTCCCGCCCGCATGTCGGGCAGGCCCCGTCCCTAAGGGAGGGATGGTCCACACGGTACCCGCTTCGCGACACGAGCGTCGCGCCGCAGAAGGGGCAGTACGTGTTCGTGTCGGCGGGAAGGTTTCCAAGGTACACGTAGCGAAGGCCCGCGTCATGCGCCAGTTCCCGGGCCCGCCAAAGCGTCTCCTCCGGCGTGGGGGGCACATCAAGCATACGGAAGTGCGGATAGAACCGCGAGAGGTGGAGCGGGATGTCCGGCGAGATGGCGCAAAGCCCGGAAAAGAGCGGTGAGAGGTCCGCGTCGGCATCGTTTTCCCCGGGGATCACAAGCGTCGTCGCCTCCACGTGCACGCCGCGCTCGAAGAGGCGGCGTATCGTCCTGAGCGCGTCGTGGTACGGCGCGTGGCAGCGCCGCCCGTAAAACGCCTCCCCTCCCTTGATATCGATGTTCGCCGCGTCGATGACGGCGGCAAGGTCCGAGAGGGGCCGCGCGTTGATGTAGCCGTTGGATACCAGGATGCGGTCGCCGTCGTAGCGGGACGCAACATCGAGGACGTACTCTATCCAAACGACGGGCTCGGAATAGGTGAACGCGATGCCCGTGGCACCCGACGCGCGGGCGGAGAGGACGGCGTCGTCAGGCGACAGGGACCGGTACGGGGGCGCTTCGGCCTGGGA
>JAHKLV010000045.1 GCA_020854925.1 Candidatus Methanofastidiosia archaeon
ACGATACCCTGCGCAAGGCGGGACGCCAGCTTTCGGCAGCTTTCGAGATGCTTGTGACCTACGATCGCGATTACCGGGACGTCGACCGCATCAACCTTGCCCTTGACACTTTCTCCTCAAAGGTCCGCTCGGCACCTCATGGATACAGTGGCCTCTTTGACCCCGTGAAGGTGGACGAGGACGCCCTTGAGCGCCTGGTCTCCTTTGACGTTTCACTTTTCGAGGACGCGCAGGCACTTGTCGAGGTCTCCACGCGCATCCGCGATGCCACCAAGAAGGAGGGTGACACGCTTGAGCTGTCCCGCGAGGCATCCGACCTCCTCGACCGGCTTATCGAACGGTTTGATACCCGCACCTCGTTCATGCTGGAGCTCCCGGAGTGATACCATGGCTGACAAGACAAACGTTATCGAATGGCCCCGCCGCGGCGAGGACGATATCATGTGGGCTTACCCACATACGGACATACGATTCGGTTCACAGGTGGTGGTGCGAGAGTACGAGGCCTGCGTGTTCATGCGTGACGGCAAGGTGTACGATGTCTTTTTGCCCGGCAGGCACGTGATTACCACAGCCAACGTTCCCATGCTCACCGGTGCGTTCAACAAGCTTGCCGGTTATGGCGAGACTCCTTTTAAGGTTGACATCGTGTTCGTGTCCCTGCGCCAGCACCGGGGCAAGTTTGGCCTCAACATGCGCATGCCCATGAGCAAGACCTACCTTGCGTGGATGACCGAGGTGCAGACCTACGGTGAGTTTTATTTCAAGATCGACGACCCGGTGGTGTTTCTTACCCAGCTCGCGGGGGGCCTGTCGGAGGTCTCGTCCGTTGACGTGAGCGCCTTTGTGCGCAACTTTTTCGTACAGGGCTCCATACAGGAGCTTTCCCGCCACGACGTCATCACCGTCCAGACCAAGCTCCAGGACGTCACCGTCAAGCTGCGTGCGACCCTCATGGAACAGTTCCGCAACAGGGGCCTCAACCTCCTTGAGGCGAAGTTTGGCGGATTTACCTTTCCCTATCTGGAAAAGCTTGAGAAGGAAGACCCCACCTACGGCGTGCCGCTCATGGCCGCCATGCAGTCGGGGCAGTCCGACAAGGCGCTTGACATCATTAAGATTGTCGAGAGCATGCGGGGCATCGGGCAGTCGTCCGGCGCAGGCATCGGCGCGGGCCTGGTAGGCATTCCCTACCTGTTTGGACAGGGCGGTGCCCCTGGCGCCCCGCCCGTCTATGGCGGTACGGCGCCGCAGGGGGCGGCTCCCTCGGCTCCTGCACTCTCCATCGAGGACCGGCTCCTCAAGCTGAAGGACCTCCTGGACAAGGGCCTCATCTCCGAGGAGGAATACCAGGAAAAGCGAAAGAAGTACCTGGAAGAGCTCTAGGTGGTACCATGCGGCGCCTGGTGGTCATTGCATGCGAGGTGTATGAGACAGAGCTGAGCCATCTCATCAACACGAGCGACGTAGGGACGGTCTATCTCGAGCGCACGCCTGAGAATCTTCAGATTGCGCAGCGTATCACCCGCAAACCGGTGAAGGTGCTCCGGGACATCGACTTCATGCCGCGCCTTTCTAGCAGCGTCTCGCTCGTGGTGCACATGCTTCCCATCGGGCTGCATATCGATGTTGACGAGCTTTGGGATGAGGTTGACCGCTGCATTGGGCGCTATAAGGGGGTGGCCGACGCGTTTCTCCTCATGTACGGCCTGTGCGGCAATGCGCTCAAGGGGGTCATCGCCCGCACCGATGTCACGCTCTTTTATCCCTGCCATGAGGGGACTATCGTCGACGACTGTGTCTGTTCCCTCCTTGGCCCAGACCGCTATCTCGAGGAGCTCGGGCGGCAGGGAAGCTTCTTTATCATCCCCGGCTTTGCCCACCACCGCGACAAGATGGTGGCGCGCATCCAGGAGCGGACCGACCTTCCCTATTCTGATGACCTTACCCGCATGATGCTGGCAGAGGACGGATATGAGCGTGCCCTTGTCATCGAGGAGGGTATCGAGACGGAAGAGGACGAACGGGCTTCGTGCGAGCTGGCGCGGCGGTTTCAGCTTCCCATTGAGCGTACGTGCGGCACGCTGGCACTGCTCAAGGACACGTTTGAGGCCGCCATCGAGTCGGTCCGTTAGGCGCGGCGCACCCACCGTCGCAGCGTCGTCCCCATGGCCTTCCATGCGGGGTTCTTACCGGGCCTGCCGGCGATGTCCATCGCTGCCTGCATGGATGCTGAAGAATAGGTGGGATAGACATGAGGAAAGCTGGCAAGCGTTCCCAGGCGGCTTTTTTCCGCCAGTGCATACGCCCATTGATGGATGGTTTCGCTGGCTCGTTCAGCCATGATGGTGACACCGAGAAGGGTGTCAGGCTCGCGATACACGATTTTGAGGAAGCCGTCAGTCCGCCCCTCGATGATGGCGCGGTCCGTCTCGTGCTGGGACCTGATATAGGTGCGCACCGAATTCCCATAGCGCCTGACCGCCTCTTCTTCAGAAAGGCCGACACCCGCCACCTCTGGCGTGGTGAAGACCGCCCAGGGGAGGACGGGTGGTGTGCCTTCTGACTGTGCGCGCCCGGTCATGGTGTCGCATGCCGCGGCTCCTTGGAACGCCGCAAGCGAGGCGCCCGTAGGGCTTCCCGTGCAGCTTCCCGCCGCATAGACTGCCGGAGCGGAGGTGCGCAGCCACCTGTCGACGGCGATGCCATGTGGACTGCGCCTGACACCGGCTTCATCGAGCCGCAGGGAGGAGATGTCGGGGGTCCTGCCGGTGGCGATAAGGAGCCCCTCAGCGGAAAAGGGCCCTTGTGTCGTTTCCAGCGACACGAGCTCCCCCGAGGGTGCGGCGTCCGTGATGCCTGCGCCGGTCACGACGGTGATGCCGTGCTTCGCGAACCGCTCTGAAAGAAAAGACGAAGCATCAGTATCTGCACGGGTCAAAAGGCGCGGGCCCCGGGTAAGGAGGGTCACCTCGACATCGAGCATGGCGAGGGTTTGCGCCATCTCGCAGGCCCGGGGTCCCCCGCCCACGATGGTGAGCGATTCGGGAAGACGTTTGCACTCCCAGAAGGTGTCGGGTGTCCAGTACGGCACTTTGTGCAGCCCGTTGATGCTTGGCACATGAGGCCGTGACCCAGTGGCTATCAGCACCGCACGGGCTTCGTACGTCGTTTTTTCGTCGACAAGAACGGTATGGGGCCCGGAAAA
>JAHKLV010000185.1 GCA_020854925.1 Candidatus Methanofastidiosia archaeon
CACGCCGAGGATATCGTCGATGACGCTTCCGTACTGGGCTGCGCTCGTGTCGGTACCTGTATTGACACAAGGCGATGCAGCACGAAGCGACACGTTTGTCGGCGCGTTCACGAAGAGCGGGTCGGCGTCGATGTTGCCCTCGCCGGGGTAGCCGCCGCCGATGTTGCAGTACCTGAAGGTAGACGCGTTACCGTCCGTGTTCAGGATGTCGTTCGGATTTTCCCCACAGAAGTTTCCCCATACGATGCAGTTGGTAAACGTTGCCGCACCGCCATCATTCTTTACGCCGCCGCCGTTTTCGCCGTTGTGTTCGCCATAGGCGTCATAATACGGTACGGCGTTTTGTGTGAAGGTGCAGTTGGTGACGACAGGTGCTGATACATTTTCAAACACATTGCCAACGAACATACCCCCGCCACCGCCGCTGACAAGCGGCGGTGCCTGGGCGTCACCTGCAAGAATGGCACGTTCCACTACCACGCCTAGCACTTCGTTTTGCACGAACACGCAGTTGGTGATAACCGGTGTTGCGGAATACTTGTTCGAATTGGATATGCCCGCACCCGCCCACAGGGCGGTGTTTCCTGAAAAGACACAGTTGCTTACCACGGGTGCCGACTTATAAGCGTTCATCATGCCCCCGCCGTATCCGTACCTGACTTGAAAGTCGCCGTCGCCGTTTTGGGATGCGGTAGTTGGCTGGATGCCGGCATGATTCTCGGAAAACGTGCAGTTCTTCACCGTGGGTGCGGATACCTCACCGTTCATCATGCCCCCGCCGTTCTTTCCCGCGGTGTTGCCAATAAACATGCAGCCTTCGATGAACGGATAGCTGGGATTACAAACATGCATCCCGCCGCCATTACTTCCAGCAGTGTTGCCGACAAACACACAGTTGGTGATGGTTGGAGAAGCCGTGTTAAGTGCCAAAGCGCCACCGTTGTCGCCCGCCGTATTGCCAGTAAACGTGCACGTATCCAAAGAATAACTATTGTCTGCGAAGTTATCTACAATGCATACCGCACCCGCGTCATCCGTAGCGTCGTTGTTTTCAAACGTACAATCATAAATCGACATAGAGGAATCATAGTTGTAAATAGCCCCGCCACAGGATGCACGACCATTCGATAAGGTAACCCCGGTGATAGTAACTACATTGTCCCCCATGTAAAGAAACTGAAAAATACTTCCGTCACCAACCCCATCGCCGGTGATGTCGCCGTCAAGGATGGTGACACCCTGTCCCGCCCCCACAAGCGAGAACGACTTATCACGATTGAGGAATGGATTGGTCTGGTAGTTGGGGTGCGTAGAGAAATACACGACTATGAGATTCACATGATACGTGCCAGCCCCGAAAAAGACGGTGCCGCCATCTTCCAAGCCAAGAATGGCGTCTATGACTGCAGGGGTGTCGTCACCTCCGCTTGGGGAGATTGTTGCCACCAACGTCGAAGAAACGTGGATGGGTAGCAGTGCGAAAAAGGAGAATATCAGTAGTAATATGAGGAGAATTGGCTTTTTCATAGGAAACCACCTTTTGGGCATAGAAAGATTAGAATGGGTAATATTAAATATTTTTTCCTTAAAGTGGTGTATATGCTCGAATATTTATGGTACCATCTCAGTACACCGCAAACACACATAATACCAACGTCCCCTTATCATAGTCATCACGCGCCTTCTTGTTCTACTCTCCTGCGTCATAAAAAGAGTTAATACCATAAAGTCATAAACAGGTATATGCCTTTCCGTTCAATCACGTACGCATATGCCCGAGCTGCGCGTCCGCACTTCATCGTCGCTTACCTCGTGTTTTATGCCGGCGGCCTTGTGCTCGGCCGTGTAGAGGGCGAAACCATATCAGCCGGTTACGCCGCCACATCGGCCGCAATCCTTGTGGTGGCGGGGGTGGCCGTGCACTTTCGGGACGAGGCCTATGACTGGGTCCATGGCTACGACAGGGAGCACGGCGGCGCAGGCGTCGTGCGGGACGGGACCCTTGGGCACAAAACGCTATCGCGTGCGGGAGCGGCGCTGGCAGCGGCCGCGGCCCTGGGCATAGCCGGCCTCTGCGTGCTGCAGCCCCTGACCCTTGCCGCGGGGATACCTGGTGTCGCCATGATCCTCTTTCACAATCACCTCACCGAGCGCGTGGCATACGGGCACGAGATGGTCACCGCCCTCTCGTACGGAACCGCCGTCATGTGGGCGTACCTTTCACAGGGATGGACACCGACGGCCTCTTTTGTGCTCTTTTCGCTCTTTGCCTTCCTCGTGGCGCTTGCCTTCGTACCCTACCAGGACATAGGGGACTACGCCGTAGACAAGAAGAACGGGAAAAAGACCCTTACCGTGACGCTCGGAATCGACAGGGTGGGGCTCGTGTCAATCGCCGTGGGGCTCGTGTCGCTCGTGGTGCTCTACGGCGCGCTCCTTGCGCTTCCCTAATCCTTACGGCACACGAAAAATCCGAACCCCCCGTACCGTCGCGATGAAAGAGCCTCGTAACCGGCACGTACAAGGCCACCTTCCAGTTCTTTCCAGGAAAACAGCCCCCCTTCCTGTTGTTCGATGCCGAGATGCTGGAGCAGGGATACGGACCGCCTGTCGTGCTCGTTGAGACACAGGATGCCCCCCTGGCGCTGCACGCGTGAGAGCTCGTACAGTGCCTGTTCCCATGAGGCGATGTGATGGAGGACGCCAAAGACAAAGACCGTGTCAAACGTGGCATCGGCATACGGAAGTGAAAGGAGCGAGCCTTCGGACACCTCTGCGTACGGTGCATGGATACGGGCTCGGCGCACTTCATCGGGGTCGATGTCGATGCCGCACAGTCGTTCGGGGTGCCACGTGCGGGCGATTGCCGAAAGGCCGTATCCTGCGCCGCATCCCGCGTCAAGGATGGCTGTGCGAGGGAGGGCGATGGCTTCCTTCGAGAGGAGGGACCGGTACGTCCACACCTCCCATCGCTGGAAGAGCCGCTTCCACCTGCTGTTCACAAAAGCCCGTTCGATGCCGTGCATGAACGGAGCACGATCAATGGACCCGCCCTTGTCCATACGTACCGTATGCCAGCCGGGGCATAAGGACCTTGCCCCCTCCTGACGCAACGTTCTTATTATCTTATGCCGAAAACGCCACGTGGTCGCCATGGATTTACATAACGTGAAGGAATCGGCCCGCGAAAGCCCGCTCTTTTCCGACCCCTACGTCAAAAAGGTCTACGACCTTGTGAATGACACCTCGCTCTTTTCCGCTTCGCCTGACAAGCTCATCGGGCTTCGCAGGGACCTCCTGCGCGGCGCCCTTGCCTTTTTTGCCAAGCACAACCCCACCTACGGGCCTCTGCTCGAGTCGCTTGACATCGCCCCGAAGTCTGCCGATTTTCCCGACCTCGGCCGTCTCGCCGTCCCCTCTGACATGCTGAGGGGGGAAGGGCAAACCCCGTTTCTCATCGGCGACATTGACGCCGGCGGCCAGACGTTTCGCTCGAGCGGCACCACCGGCAAGATGCCGGTGACCATCTACCGGAGCCCGCTTGACCTTGACATCATGCTCAAGGCAAACACCGAC
>JAHKLV010000021.1 GCA_020854925.1 Candidatus Methanofastidiosia archaeon
GACCTTGAGATTGAGGAGCCAGATTACGGATTTGAATCGTTTGTTACCATAGCTGACAATACCATCTACGACAATTACGGCCCCGGCATCTCTTTCCGCATCTTGCCGGAAGCGGGAGTATCCCCGGATGGCGGGCCTCTTGACATCATTCCAGAATTCCTCCATATCTTCGGCAATGACATCCGGAACAATCGCGGCGATGGCATTCGGTTCTCCATTTCCATTAAAGTCGATGCCGTGGATACAAAGGATGGCAATGGAATTTACTCGTATATTGCCGGTGCCGCGGTCATCAACTATAACACGATTCAGGCGAATCTGGGAAGCGGCATCGCCGTTCAACTTGCTAATTTTATAGCACCGGAGCCGACGCCCCTCGATGGTGCCAATGGTTTCATCTACTACGACTTTATCATCGAAAAGAACGTTATCACGGACAATGTGGGCTCTGGCATTTGGGCATCTGTTCCTTTTTCGTATGGCATCTATAACAATCTCATCGCTAGGAACGGAGGAGGATGCGGCTACGGCGTCTTCCTCGGGGATGATTCATACGGGGATGTTATCCACAACACAATCGTTGAAAACGGCAGCGGCCTCCAAGCACCCCTTATGGCAGGCGACACGTATCTCTATAACAACATCGTGGCGAACAACCTCTATTTCGGCCTTTCCGATGTCAGCCTGCCCAAGGCTGGAGACGGGAACGGCGAGATGGGCCCTGTTGCCTATAATGATGTCTGGGGAAACGGTTCAGGCCCTGACGACAACTATCGCAACATGCCGGACCTAACCGGTATCGACGGCAACATATCCCTTGACCCACGCTTTGTCAGCGCGATGAACCTGCACCTTTCCACGGGGTCTCCCTGCATCGATTCTGGATGGGATGTTGTGGGCATTATCATCTCAGACGACCTCGAGGACACGCCCCGCCCCTTGGGCATGGGCTTTGACATGGGCTGCTATGAGTTCCGGCCAAACACCTGGACGCCGTACATCCTCTTCCCACCGGCCATGACCCAGCTCGGCCGTGCCAACGCCTTCTGGGACTGCATCAAGGAGCAGCTCCCCGAGGACATCGCCGACCCGGCACACGCTGAGGCCCTCGCGCTCGTCGAGGAAATCCAGGCCGTGATGGCGCGCGCAGGCTCGCTCACGAATCCGGTCACCATCAACGGTCTCATGAACGAGGCGCAGGCCCTCATGGCGCAGCTTGACGCCCTACTCCAGTGCGGATGCTCCTAACGGGGCGTCCGTTCCCCTTTTTCCATATCTTTTTTAAGGATGATAGCCATAGAAGGGGTATGCACAACCACCTTTCACGTTCTGCTTTCGTTGCCCTGCTTGTGGTGGCATCGCTTCTTTCGGGCTGCATCAGTGGCGGCGGCGTGAGCCAGGATGACTACGATGATCTTCATGACGACTTTGACGAGCTTGCCAGCGATTACGAGGCGCTCCTCTCCGAACAGCAGTCGTCTTCTGCAGCCTTGGCACAGGCCCAGTCACAGCTGTCGCGCCTCCAAGAAGACTATGCCAGCATGGAGCAAAGCTACGCCGACTACATCGCCTCGCACCCCAGCGACCGGGACTATTCAGATATCGAGCGGTGGGCGAATCACGCGCTCTACTTCCGCTTCTACTTTGCCAACGACTACTACTGGATAATAGACAACTACGCGTACATGTACATGTGGAAGTCCCTTGAGCACAAGGTGACGGCGCCGGAGTCCTGGCCCTTAAATCCTGACATTGCCAACGACTATGTCATTTACGACTTTGGCGGCGACTCGAACATCGACTACATCGCCAACTACATCCTCAACACAAGTTCCACGTATGAGGAGTATGCGGAAAAGGCGCTCGACTTCGTGCACAATGCGGTGTACTACATGTCTGACCTGGATAGCACCGGGTATCCTGAGTATTGGAAGTACCCCGATGAGACGCTTTATGACGGCGTGGGGGACTGTGAGGACACCACGTTCCTGTATGCATCGCTTTTGCGAGCAGCGGGCATACCCACCATCATCCTTGACTTCCAAAACCACCTCGCGGTCGGCGTTGGCCTTGACGGCTTTTACGGGACCTACACCGAGTACCGTGGCCAAAAGTACTATTTTGCCGAGACCACGAGCAACATGTACGACGAGGACGAGTGGAACTACAGCTCAAACATGCAGATAGGGGAGGTCTGGGACGGGCTGCTCGAGGAGTTTTACATCGTTGAAGTCTACTGATTCTTTCTTTTTTCCTTTTTTTATCGTAACGTTTTTATGATATCGACGAGAAAAGAGAACAGGTGTTTGTATGAATATCAATAAGTCTGTATCTCTTGCACTTCTTGCACTTCTCTTCGTATGCATGGTCCCTTCTGTTGCGGCACCGACACCTGTTCTCTATCCAGAGGTCTGGGTCGGGGACGGGCAGACGTATTCAAACATTGTCGATGGATACAACGCCGTTGAACCGGGCGGGATAATACACGTTGTCGGTGGCACCCATTACGTAACGATTACCATCGAGAAGGACGTGACCATTATCGGCGAAGGCTACGTAACGATACGTCCCGATGGCGGTACGCCCTTTACCATTATGAATGCTGATGTAATCTTTGATAATCTTATCATGTATGGTGATGACACCTGCATTGAAACATATTATGACACGTACTCAGGGTCAGTTACCCTCACCGGGTGCGATCTCCATGAGGCCATATCGCCTGCCAGCGCCATAGACTTCTTCTTTGTCGACAGTTTTTTCGACGTGACTATCGTAGACTGCGTCATCATGGGGAACAATGGTGCGGGCGTCTATCTTGATGCGGAGGGCAGCAGCGGAAGCGCCTTGCTTGTGACAACCGGTATCTGGTACAACGATATCGGTGTGTGGGCCGTTTTGTCCGATGGCTCTTCGGTAGCC
>JAHKLV010000065.1 GCA_020854925.1 Candidatus Methanofastidiosia archaeon
CAGACGACCAGACGTACGGTATCCTCTACCGGGACGCGGGCACACACGAGGATGACAAGGCCTACCTGGACGGGGCCTGGAAACAGTATGACCAGTATGTGGAGCACGAAGACGGGAACGAGGGATACGTGCTTATCCCGTTCCGTGCACAGCATGCGTACAGCGTGATGTCCGTCTATGAAACACCGGTACTGGCCGAAGTGCTTCTCGACGGCAGACCGGTGCCGCCCGAGCTGGCGGGTGCAGATATAGTAGGGGGGGAGCGCGGGAAAAGCCTGGTGCGAGTCGACACAGGCAGGCTCTACCAGCTCGTGGCACTGCCGGCATATGGGAGGGGTGAACTCACCATACGCTGCTCCGAGAAGAACCTGCAGATATACAATTTCCAGTTTGAATAGTCGATAGTATCCTTGTACCAGATATTCGACATAACGTTTTTATGCTCGAAAGGAAATGTAAGCAGGACATGAGGGCGGTGGACATGAAATCGTACGAGAATATCCTCGATTTGAAAATAGACCTCAACAACAAGACCCAGTTCCTGATTCTTGTTTACATCATGCTGTTTTCTCCCGTGCGCCTCAAGGACTTGGCCGACTTCCTGAAAAACAATTTCGGCCTCACGAAGGGCGCCATCTACCAGAATCTCAACTTCCTTTTGGAAAACGGCTTCATACGCCGCCTCTCCGACATCGAGGCACTCAAATACCGCTCGGAGAATCGCCGTATCATCCCCTCCATCTTTGAGAGCACCACCGAAGTGCGGGACATGAGCCCGTTTGACGAGGCAGAGCTTGCTAAAGAGGACAATGTAAAACGGCTCATGGAACTGGCCCTCATCTCCATCAACAAGGAGGAGGCGCTGAACATGTGCTGGAACGCCCTCTGGTTCCTAGCCGCCATTGAAAGTAAGGCGCGGCAGGCGGGCAACACGCAGGAGGTCATCTCCTTTTTCCGGAAGCTTAGGGAACAAATAACGGCTGGTGAAATAACGTTCGAATAATGAGATAAATATATAAGGTATGTCAAACATGGTGAGAACAATGGAAAAAGGCAACGAGGAGAACCTCAACACGATCATCGATGCGTTTTTCAACGGCACCGAGCCGTATATGCCCCACTTCAGCCTCATTGAAACGATGGGTGCAGGAAAGGGTGGTACCCCCCTCTTTTTTGTCGCTGCGAAGCTGGGCGCTGGCGCTCTCGACGCCGTGGGGCAGACGATATCGACCCTTGTGCAGAAGGGGTATACGCTGGTGTCCCTTGAAACTGAGCGCATCGGGGATAGCTATGTCGTGTACGGCCTTGTCGATTGCCACGATGAGGGTGTAAGCGAATCCGAGATGTCTTCGTTCCTTCAACCCATTCTCGGCACGGCCGCATGCAAGGTGAAGATGGTGCGACAGGGAGAGCTCAATCCGCTCACGTATCCGTCGAGCACCCGAAGCAACGGCAAACCACTCCTCACCATCCCCTACGAGGTCTACCATGCCATGATACGCATCATCCCCACAAGCCTCGGGAGCGGAGGCGACTACATTCTCTACATGTCTGGCGTGAACGTTGCGGAGTACCTCTGGGACACCCACGGTCTTGCCGATTACGACGACTTCGAGGAACAGTTTGCCGTGCTTGAGGACCTGTTCCGGTCTTTGGGATTCGGCATCCTCGCCTTTGAGGATCTCGACCCCCTCAAGAGCATCGGGCGCATTCACGTACGCGACTCCCTTGAATCGTGCCGGAGCGAGAAATGCTGGTACTGGGACCGGTGCGAGAGCGGAAAGCTCTACCGGGCCAGGGGCACGCTGTGCACCTTCACGAGGGGTCTCCTCACCGAGATGCTTCGCCGTATCTTCGATGACACGCTTGTCGACCTGGTAGAGATAACCTGTGTCACGAAAGGGGACAAGGAATGCGTGTTTGAGCTTACGAGAACAAAAGCGCTTTAATCCTTCCTTTATCGGGTGTTTTGTACCTGTTTGGGTGGCACAAAGTATAAATACTGCGGCAGGGACCTTGAGATATGGGCTTTTTAGCATCATATGCGCCGATTGTCTCCGCTATCGAGAAGGAGATACGTGCCTTCCTTGCAGAGAAACGGGACGCCAACAAAAATCCCATTCTCGACGAGTTCTATGGGGAGGTGGAAAAGCATGTCCTGTCCGGCGGCAAGCGACTGCGCCCCCTTTCCATGGTCATGGCATATCGTGCCTACCACGACGACGACAGAATCCTGCGCCCCTCCATCTCATCGGAGCTTGTCCATTCATCATCGCTCATCCTCGACGACGCCATGGATGAGGACCTCGTACGCCACGGTGAGCCAACGTTCAACGCCGTCTATGCCGACAAGTTCCTCGACGCCATAGGCTTTGACATCCACCGCTATGAGAAAGGAAGGTACTGGATCCAGCGCGACACGCTCAAGGAACTCTTTTTTGCCCAGAAGGCCATATCGCGCTACAGTTATGCGCTGTCCGTGCTTGGCTCAAACGTCATGTACGCCCTTTCCCTTGAAGCGCTCACGCGCTGCGAGTTCCCCGTGGACGCCCAGCTCCATGCTTTGGAGCTCCACCGGCGCATGTACCAAAAGCTCAACGAGGGTCAGCTTCTCGATATCCTGTACGAGTCGCACCGGGCAAACGAGGAGGAGTACCTGGCCATGATACACAAAAAAACGGGCATCCTCTTCGTGTATCCCCTGCGCATCGGGCTTGCGTACGCCCAGGCTGAGGCCATCACCGCGCTTGATGGGTATGCCCACAACATGGCAAAGGCATTCCAGATACAGGATGACATCCTCGGCTCGTTTGGTTCGGAGCGGGTGACCGGCAAACCGTCCTATTCTGACATCACCAAGGGCAAGCGGACGCTTCTCGTCATCAAGGCTATGGAGCATGCAGACGATGCACAGAAGAAGCGGCTGCGCAAGGTCCTTGGCTACGAGCACGCATCACGGGAGGATGTGGCGGAGGTGCGCGACATCTTCCGCGACACGGGGGCCTACGACTACTGCACGTCCCTTGCACAGCGGTTTGTCGACGAGAGCAAGGCGGCCCTTCCCGAGGGAATGGCCCCGGCGTCGCACGCCTTTTTCTCCGGCCTTGCAGACTTCGTCATAACACGGGATAGGTAATTCATACCCCGCAGAACCCGGCCTCGCCGGAATGTGAAAATTAGAAGGCTTATGCCGTTATCCTACGGCATAAGCTCTTCAAGCGCCTCACGCAGGCACGCCAGCGTCGCGTAGACCTCACGGTAGGATACGACACCCATGTGCCCGATGCGAATGATCGTGTCCTTGACCTGCGCCTGCCCTCCCGCTATGGCGATGTTGTAGCGGTCTGAGAGCACCTTACGAAGCGCCGAGGGGTCGATCCCTTGCGGGCAGGTAAGCGATG
>JAHKLV010000095.1 GCA_020854925.1 Candidatus Methanofastidiosia archaeon
AGAATCGGAACAGTATGTCGCCTACGATACGCGACGTGTCATCACCCACTACAACGGCACCCTCGCACCCCCGGGACAGGTCGTAGACATCCGCACCTGCATGGTTGATAAAGGCCACCCCGCTGCCGGCCAGGGGCGTGATGCGCGGAGGGGTGTTCTCTCCCCGAAGCTGGCGAGTACTGCAGCACTTGGCGTGGGCAATATCTATGTCACCTATCTTTTCAAGGCCGTGCGCCTTGACATCGATGCCGTCAGTGGCGACGATGCGCCCCCCGCTCGTCGTTATGGAGACCCGAGTGTCTGTTGCCACCCCGATAAGGATATTGTCACACAAAACATACTCCCCTGGTTCGCATGCCTGGAGATGGCGTGAGACCTCCATACCGTCTTGTGAAACAAGAACGGCAGGGCGTATGGGTGGCTCCTCGGAAAATCCCATGCCGCGAAGCGTCTCGATGACAAACTGCGGCATGCCGAGATTCCACACGGTGAAGATGCCGTGCCGGCAATCCACGTGGAGTATCGGCTTGCGGGTGCCGGCATGGTCAACGATGATGCGGGAAAACGACATGCCTGACTCCTTGGTCTTGGGACATATGACCAGAAGGAGCACATCGTAGGGAAGCGACTCACGTATGACCTTTCCGGGCATCTCAGGTATTGAACGTATTGTTTCAAGCCCATGGTCATGTGCGGCGGTGCGACCCATGGTACCCGCCTGATAATACCCGAAGTCGGGAAAGGCGTCCATCAGGCGCACGGCATGCCCTTCGTCAAAGACGTCGGGACCGTGGAACAGGAGCACCTTCCTATTCCCGGTACAGGGACCGGTAGAATTTTTTCCGTTCCTGGGACCACTCTGCATCATCATGCTCTCCTTGCTGCTGCCAGTATAGTGAATTCTTCTCCCACGCATCCAGGGGCAGGTCGTACGTGCGTGCAGGAAGACCAAGGGCATAGCGTATCTCCGCCGCGTGCTCGTAGGCGTCTGCAGCTACGAAGTAATTATGGGCCTCCTCCTGTGAACGACCGATATCCTCATAAATGCCCAATGCCTGACGCATGAGCCCGGCAACCTCGTACCGGCAGGCCACCTCGTAGGCAAGAAACGCATCGAGGAGAAATCCGTGCCGGGAAGACTGTGCCCGCGCCTGTTCAAGATAGGAGACGCTCTCCTCGTACCGAGAAAGGGCGGCAGTCAGCCTGCTGCACTGGTAGTACCCGTATGCTGCAAGAAAGTATGACCCCTTTGAGACCTTGAGGCCGGCAAAGGCTTCCCACGAGGAAAGCGCCCCGTCAACGTCCCCTAGGCGCTCGTAGCGCTTTGCCATGTACTCGTGCTTTCGTGCCTCATAGTACGCATCACCTTCCACCTTATCCCAGCGCATGCCATCCCCGGCACACGTCTGAAGGGATATTTTTAAAGATTATGGTCCTATATATGGTGGTGGACCTATGCTATCAAAAGAACAGCGGACACTGAACAGACGGATAGAATCCGCATCCTGGGCACTTTTTCTCATATTTGTGGGCCTCATGCTTCTCATTGACGAGGCGCGCGTCCCCAAGGGCGCATGGATGATAGGGATAGGAGGCATACTCCTTGCCCTGAACGTGATGCGCGTGATACAAACGCTGCCGCTAAGCTCGTTCTCTACAGGCGTCGGTGTTTTCCTCGTTATCCTAGGCACGGCAGATTATGCCTCATATTCGCTTGACAAGGGCCCGCTCGTACTGCTTCTCGTAGGAATCTTCCTCCTCGGAAGGGTGCTTAAGGGAGATACAAGAAAAGAGGGGTAGGAACCCCGCCTTCGGCGGGGCTCCATCGTGCCGAGGAGGCACCGGGGAGGAAAAGGGGGAAGCTGTACTTAGTCTCCCCAGTACAATCCACTCGTGATGGTTATTTCCGGCTCGTCGAAAACAAATTTGTCACACAGCCGGGCGCGAAGCCGATCCCTCACCTGTGCCGGAACAATATCCGCGGCAGGGAACTCACAGCCAGGGCCTTCGCCAGGGGTCGTTATCGAGTCGCCCCAGTAGAGGCCTTCTGCAGCAACGGACCCTGCGCTGACCAGTGCCAGCACCATTATCCAGAATAATCCTAGTACCATTACAGTTCGCAACTTCATATGAACACCACTTATGCATGTAGATATGTTAGTATATAAATTTTATGGTATGATAATACCAATATATCGCAAAAAAAAGAGGAGGGAGACTAGGTTTAATCTCCCCAGTACAGACCACAAAGCACAAATCGTACCGGTTGCTTGAAAACGGGAAGCGGCTCGGTCGCTATCGGTTCTGTTGTTACCGGTTCATCATCTACGGGCTCTACGGAATCTCCCCAGTACAGGCCCTCTGCAGCAACGGATCCAGCAGCAGCGATAGGCACAAGCACCAGCCAGAAAATTCCCAATACTATCAGGAGTTTTTTGTTCAAATAAACCACCTCAAGATTAAAACTCCTGATAAGTATTTAAACATTCACATATATATTAAAATATACTAGTACACGCATACCTGGTTTTATCTGGAGACATGTTTGGTTCCCTCAAAGGAATACTGCTACCTATACATGAAGGGAATAAAGTATAAAGAAAAAGAAGAGTTACTGGGTAACCGACTGCCAATCCTTGAGAAATGCTGCCAGGCCCTTGTCGGTGAGGGGATGCATAAACATCTTGTCAAGGACGCCTGCGGGAATAGTGGCGATGTCGGCACCCATTCGGGCCGATTCAACGACGTGCAGGGGATGGCGAATACTGGCAACGATAACCTCGGCGTCAAATCCGTAGGTGGTGCACATGGTGACGATGTCGGCAACGACTTCCATGCCGTTGTGTCCGATGTCATCAAGCCGCCCCACAAACGGCGACACGTAGTTTGTTCCCGCCTTCATGGCGATGAGTGCCTGCGGCGCGGAAAAGATAAGGGTGGTGTTGGTGGCAATATCCTCATCCCGAAGGAAGGGGAGGGCGCGGACACCCTCTTTGATAAACGGTACCTTCACCACGATGTTGTCGGACCATGTGGCAAATTCACGCGCCTCGGCAAGAATGCCGTCCGTGTCGGTGCTTGTGGCCTCGACAGAGACCGGTCCGTCGACCACGGAACAGATGTCACGGATGATATCCTTAAACGTCCCTTCCTCCTTTGCGATGAGGGAAGGATTCGTGGTCACGCCATCGACAAGACCCATGTCGGTCCAGTACTTGATGTCGGACAGTCGTGCTGTGTCAAGAAAAAACTTCATTATGTCAACTCCCGAGCTTTCTTTACGATACTATCGGCAGAAAGGCCGTATTTTATGTAGAGGTCGCGAGGCGACCCCGATTCGGTAAACGAGCGTACGCCAAGCCGCGAGACGCGGGTGGGGTATGCGCTGCTGAGGAACTCGCAGACGCGTCCGCCCATGCCGCCGTAGACGCTGTGGTCCTCCACGGTGATGATTCTGCCGCAACGCTTGGCTGCGGCGACGATGGTCTTTTCATCAAAGGGACGCAGGACCTGCATGTCGATGACCTGGGCGGAGATGCCGTCTCCTTCCAGGATGCCCGCCGCTTTGAGAGCGTCATGCGTTGAATACCCGCAGGTGAAGATGGTAACGTCATCACCCTCCCGCAGGACATGTGAGTGGGAAGGATCAAACGGCTCCTCTGGGTCATAGAGGTACTCGACGCTGTCGCGAAAGAGCCTGACGTAGGCGGGATGGGGCGAATCATAGACATGGTGGATGGTTGCATACGCCGATTGCGGGTCGCTCGGGACGTAAATCTCCATGTTGGGGAGTGTCCGCATCATAGCGAGGTCCTCGTTGGCGTGGTGGCTTGCGCCGTCCTTGCCCACGGAGATGCCGCCGTGCGTGGAAACAAAGTTGACCTTGAGGTCGGGATAGGCCACACACATACGAATCTGGTCAAAGGACCGCCCCGGGACAAAGGAGCAGAACGTGGAGACAAACGGGCGCAGGCCACATGAGGCCATGCCGGCTGCGGTGGATACCATATCCTGCTCGCTAATCCCCATATTAAAGAATCGGTCCGGAAATGCGCTGCCAAACATCCCTGTCTTTGTGGAGTTTGAAAGGTCTGCATCGAGGGCAACAACGCGCTCATCACGTTGCCCAAGCTCCAGAAGCGCCTTCCCGTATTGGTCCCTGACATTGACCTTCATAGCGAACACTCCCTGAGCGCGGCATCGCACGCATCTGATGAAAGCGGTTTTCCATGCCAGTTGCACTTTCCCGCCATGCAGGAAACCCCCTTGCCCTTGACCGTTGCGGCGATGATCACCGATGGCCCGGTTGCATCGCGGGCCTGGCGAAGCACGAGCTGAAGGGCTGCCACATCATGGCCGTCAACCTCAAAGACGTTCCAACCAAAGGACTGGAACTTCGCCGAAAGCGGTTCGAGCGCCTTTATCTCCTCCGTGGTACCGTCACACTGGAGCATGTTGCGGTCGATGATGGCTACCACCCGTGAAAGGCCGTGGTGCGAGGCGCTCATGGCCGCCTCCCAGACCTGGCCTTCCTGAAGCTCACCGTCGCCTAGCAACACGTACGTTGTCGCATCGCTGTGTCCCTGGAGACGGCAGGCAAGCGCCATGCCGTTGGCAACAGAAAGGCCCATACCAAGAGAACCTGTGGAAAAATCGACACCGGGCGTCTTGTTCATGTCAGGATGACCCTGGAGCCTGCTTCCCACGGACCGGAGGGAGGCAAGCTCATCCCGGGAAATAAATCCCTTAAGCGAAAGGGCCGAATAGTAGGCCGGGGCAGCATGACCTTTAGAGAGGACAAACCGGTCCCGACAGGGGTCTTCAGGCTTCATAGGGTCGATGTTCATGATATCAAGGATAAGAACGCCGATAATCTCGGCACATGAAAGGCAGCTGGACGGGTGTCCAGACTGTGCCCCCGTCGTCATGCGGAGGGCGTCGGTGCGGATGGTGCCGCACAGGGATTCCAGGGTCTTTGTGTCCATCATAGGTCATCACATAGTGTCGTAAGCTCGCGGTAAGCCGCGAGGGGATCATACTTGAAAATGCCCGACCCCACCACGAAATGATCGCCTCCCGCCTGGATAAGGGCACGGATGTTGTCCCGCGAAACACCACCGTCCACAAGGATCTCAAAGGGGAGCTCCCGGTCACCGCGGTATTGGTCGTACCATGAAACGGTCTCGTAGGTGCTCGCCTCAAACGGCGCACCCCCGAAGCCGGGGTGGACTCCCATGACCACCACAAAATCAATCGATGACAAAATATCAGGGGAAAGTCGGGGCGAATCCGGATTGACGGCGATACCGAGGAGCGTTCCCTCTGGTACCGTGATGTCACGGGGATGCACCCCGGTCTCCGCATGGTAGGATATCATCTCCTGGGGGATATCGGCAAACATGTCGATGAATCGCTGCGGTTCACGCACCATGTAATGGACATCAAGGGCAAAGCCGAAGGTGTCGTATATCTCCTGGATAAGCTTGGGGCCGAAGCTGATATTTGGTACGAACACACCATCTTCCAAGTCGACATGGAGCATGGGGGCGACACCGTGAAGCGGTTCCAGCAGCTCCTTAAGCCGGAGATGCGAAGCGGAGAGGATCGAAGGCAGAATCATGGGACCAACACGCGCCACGTTGTATGTATGGGGCTAGGTGGCGGGCTTAAAAAACGTTGCGGTAAGCACTATTACTCGGCAGGTCACGAACGAAAAGCAATAAATAGCCACGATACCATCTATCCCCATGACAAAAGTTCCGCGCTGTATGAGCACCCAGCATCCCGACAACGTCAACCCCCCCTTCTTCGCTGACGCGCCGGAGCTCAGCGGAGAGGACGAAATACAGGAAGCATACTATGTCTTTTCACACCTTTCCTGCGACGAGCAGATGTGGGACTGTGAGGGAAAGGAGATTGACAACTTCGTCATCAAAAAGCTTCTTTCCCGATACGAGGACTATTTTTCTGAACACATCATCGGTGAGGACGCCTTTATCACCTTCAGAGTACCGAATCCGCAGCTCGAGCGCACGGAGGCAAAGATCCTCCTTGAGACGCTTGAGTCCATTCCCCGTTCCTATGACACGGCAAACACCTTCTACCGGCGTGACGTGACCCCCATCTTTGAGGTCATCCTGCCCATGACCACGAATCCCACCGAGCTCAATCACATCTATCACTACTATCGTGATTTTGTCGCCGGCAAGCAGGACAAGACCATCTACAAAGGGACCTCCATACGCGAGTGGATTGGCGAGTTCAAGCCAGATACCGTCAATGTCATCCCTCTCGTCGAGGACTATGAACATATCCTCCACGTGGACAGCATCGTCGGTGACTACATCTCCGACAAGGACCTTGACTACCAGCGCGTCTTCCTTGCCAGAAGCGACCCCGCCATGAACTATGGATTCTACTCAGCCATCGTTCTCACCAAGATTGCGCTGCAACGCCTTAAGGTGCTCGAAAGGGAAAGCGGCGTCGATATCTACCCTATCATCGGCGTAGGGACGGCACCGTTTCGAGGAAACCTTTCCCCCCTGACGGTGGAAAGCTTTGCCGATGAGTACCCGTCGCTCATGACCTACACGCTCCAGTCCGCCTTCAAGTACGACTACACGCCGCAGGAAGTGGTGGCGGGCGTCGAGGCATTAAAGGAGAAACACCGCAAGAATCCGAGATTCGTCGATGAGGAGGCCGGACTCGAGGTGATAGCACGCTACTCTGCCCAGTACCAAAAAGAGGTCAAGCAGCTAGCGCCACTCATCAACACCATGGCCCGCTACATCCCCTCCCGCCGCAAGCGCAAGCTTCACATAAGCCTTTTTGGCTATTCGCGCAACATGGACGGAGTGAGCCTTCCGCGTGCCATCGCATTCACGGCAAGCCTCTACTCACTCGGCTTTCCCCCCGAGCTTTTGGGGCTGAGCAGCCTTTCAAGCGAGGATATCGATATCCTCAGGCGCATCCACATCAACTTCGACGAAACGCTGTCGTCGGCCCTTGCCTACTACAATCC
>JAHKLV010000210.1 GCA_020854925.1 Candidatus Methanofastidiosia archaeon
CGAAGACCCGTGATGTACGGTTCCGTCGGCGGGCACGGACTCGCCCGGGCGCGCGAGGACGAGGTCACCCTTCCTGAGCGATGCCACGGGGACGTCCTCTGCCAGCTCGTCTGCGTCTACCCTGTGCGCCATGGCGGGCAATAGGCGCGCGAGTGCCTCAAGTGCACCCGAGGCGCTTGTCACCGACCGCATCTCTATCCAGTGGCCAAGCAGCATAAGGTCGATAAGCGTGACAAGCTCCCAGAAAAAGAGCGAGCCTTCCAGGCCGAAGACGACGGCGCTGCTGTAGAGAAAGGAGACGGTGATGGCAAGCCCCACCAGGGTCATCATCCCGGGGGCTCGTGAACGCACCTCACGGAGGAGTCCGGTGGTGAACGGGTAGCCACCATATCCGTAGACAAACGCGGAGAGTGCGAAGAGCACATAGCTCCCGCCCGGTATCTGGACTGACACGCCGGCCCACTCCTGTATCATGGGCGAAAGGGCAAGCACCGGCACCGTAAAGGCAGCCGATACCACAAGCCGGTCCCGGAAGTCCCGTGCCATGGCTTCGTGGTGCGAGGCGTGCCCGTGGCTCTGACCACGCTGCATGGAGGCTCCTATGGTTCCATTATATTTATTACTTGTTGATACCGATGAGTAGCATGGAAACGCATCTCCCCGTACCCTTCAATGAACCGTTTGGCCCCGATCCCGCGTATCGGACGCTCCTGTGGCAGTATGCTGCCCTCGGATGTCTCGTGGGCGTCTGCACCTGGCTCGTGCCCGTTCTCGTCTTTGTTCCTGTCCTTGTTGTCAAGGCGGCGGTCTTGGCACTGGCCCTTGCCATTGTCATTCCCCTCATCATCTGGGTGCCGCGCTACTATCGCTCGATATCGTATGTCATAGGGGAAGAGGAGCTTACCTGGCGGCGCGGCGTCTGGTTCCGAACGACGGGCATCGTCCCGTACCGGAAGATAACGAACATCGACATCGGCCAGGGTCCGCTTTCGCGACGTCTCGGCATCGGCTCCCTCAAGGTCCAGACCGCAGGGTATTCCGCCTCGAAGCAGGGTGCGGAGATCACCATAAACGGCATCAGGGGCGTTGAAGGGGCTCGGGACCTCATCATGCCCTTCGTGCGCGGCGCCCCCGCCACCCCCGCCCCGCAGGACACCGGCGCAGCCATGCTTAGGGAGCTTGTGGCCATACGCACGCTTCTTGAGGAGAGGCGGTAACCCATGGTGCTCGTGCAGCTGTTTGCAACATACCGGGATATCGCCGGCACAAAGGAAATGCGCCTTGGCGCCGCATCGGTCTGTGGTGTGCTTGCCTCCCTACGGGAGTCCGTTCCTGCGCTCTATGCCGAGCTCTGCACACCCGATGGCACGCCGCGGCCTTTGGTCAGGGTACTCGTGAACGGGCGCCACATAGAATTTTTGTCAGGCCTGGAAACACCGGTGGGAGAAAAAGACACCATCGCCCTCTTTCCGCCACTGGCAGGCGGTTAAAGGAGCGAAGCGATGTACGGCAGGGCGATGACCGTCCCGATAGTGGAACCGATGTTGGCAAATGCCACGACGAGCAGCGTCCGCGTAATCTTGTTTTTCCACATCGAACGCATCCCGTCGATGTCCTTGAGCGCCTCGAAGTCCTTTACCTTCGGTTTTCTCACATAGGCCTCGGCAAGGCCCGCAAACCAACCCGCTGCAATGGTGGGATTGAGCGACGTAAAGGGTGCAACGAGAAATGCCACCGCAGCCGATACCGGATGCCCCCATGCGCAGAGCACGCCGATGGTCGAGAGCGTCCCGTTGATGAGAAACCACATGGTGAGCATGGAGATGGTCACCTCCGCACCGTTGGAGGCAAAGCCCCACGCCACCAGGGCGAGAAAGGCAAGGGGCACGCCCCACCCGACGATGCGCATCCAGGGCCGCCCGGCGGGGACCGTATCCAGGGCCGCCTTGTCAATGGTGTCCCCGAGCGCCTGCACGATGCCGTTGAGATGTCCCGCACCAACCACGGCGACCATGCACCTGCCTTCTTGCCCAGAGAGCTCTTCCTGTATCCGCGCGGCGAGATACCGGTCGCGCTCGTCGATAAAGACGCCTTTTACGTTGGGAATCTCCGTGGCAAGTTCGTCGAGCATGGCGGTGAGCATGTCATCCTCCTTCAACTTTTCGAGGTCCTGTGCCGTTATCTCCTCGTCCTCTCCAAGGAAGGAAAAGAGCACGGAAGAGAGGATCTTGAGCTTTTCCCGCAGGGACATGATGTTCCACGCCCGCTTGAATGTCGTGTTGATGCTCCGGTCAAGGAGCGCGATGCGTGCTTCGCCGGCGGTGTCGACGGCTGCAAGCATCTCTGCACCGGGTCGAGAACCGAACTCGTCCCCGAGGCGGCGCTGAAAGTTTGACAAAAGGATGCTGGCAAGAAAGAGATGGGTGCGCCCCTCCCTGATGACACGGTAGATATCCGTTTCCTGCCACTGCCGCTCGTTCGTGATGGTCTCATACCTGGCCTCGTCGAGCTCTATGCCGACGATGTCGGGGGAGAGCTCGAGGATAGTGTCGCGCACCTCGCGTGCGCTTTCGGGAGAGACATGCGCGGTCCCGATAAGCACCACGTCGTTACCACTAACTTCCAGGCGCCGCTGAACCATATGAAGACACATGAAAGGGTATTTATATAGGTTGTTGCATGGGGAGGGTGGAGCTGCCCGCATGAGAATCCGTTCCGTCACCGCCCATGCAGACCTGCGGTCATGCGACCGCGACGTCGTCGTCGACCTTCTCGCCGATGCGCGCCGCACGATGCCTGCCGAGGTCCAGACCGTCAGGGCGTCCACCGTGCCGCTCACCGGCGTCTGTACCGAACGTGCCGACATTGCGGTATATGCCGCCGACCTCGCCGCTTGGTGTGAGGGGGCGGGCCTCGATTATGTGGGCGGATTCGGCCTGGGGACGCTGCCGGGCACCCGGGACCTTGCCGTTCTTTCATGGCTTCCCGACATCCTTGCCGAGCACCCCCGCCTCTTTTCCAACTGTCAGATAGCGTGGGGCGACACCGTGCACCTGGGGGCGGCGGCACGGGCAGCCCAGGTCATCCGGCGGCTTGCAACGGTGCGGGAGGGCCTTGGCAACCTCCAGTTTGCGGCGCTCTGCAACTGCGGCCCGTACAATCCTTTCTATCCTGCGTCGTACGCCTCGCCCGAGCGGGCGGCCTTCACCCTATCGCTCGAGGCGGCAGACCTGGCCCATCGCGCCTTCTCCCGTGCCCAGACACTCGATGAGGCGAGGGAGTCGCTTGTCGCGCTCCTGCGTGATGCCTACTGCGGCATCCTCTCCTGCGCACTGGCCCTAGAGGAGGTCTATGGCATGGCGTTTTACGGTGCCGACCTCACCCTCGCACCCTCCCTCGAGGAGGGAGGAAGCATCGCCAGGGCCCTTGAATGCCTCGGCAACGGATC
>JAHKLV010000113.1 GCA_020854925.1 Candidatus Methanofastidiosia archaeon
GCATTGGACGAAGGGCGCCCTCTTGTCGAGACCGAGGCTAAGGACGTGCTGCGCTCCTATGACATCGCGGTCCCGCCGTACCGGCTCGCGGCCACGGAAAACGAGGCAGTGGCCCATGCGAAGGATGTGGGATATCCCGTGGTCATGAAGATCGTTTCTCCAGACATTCTCCACAAGAGCGATGCGCACGGTGTCATTCTCAACATCAAGAACGCCGCGGAAGTTCGTTCTGCCTATGAAAAGCTCATGGGGAGCGCACGTGCCTACAAGGCCGACGCTGACATCTTCGGTGTGCTGGTCACGCCCATGGCGCCCCAGGGCGTCGAGGTAATCATCGGCATGAATCGGGACCCCCAATTCGGCCCCGTCATCATGTTTGGTCTTGGTGGTATTTTTGTCGAGGTCTTCAAGGATGTCTCGTTCCGGATAACCCCTGTCTCTAAGGATGAGGCACGCTCCATGATAAAGGAAATAAAGGCGTATCCCATCCTTAAGGGCATACGGGGGGCAAAAGCGAAGGACATCGAGGGCATCGTTTCACTCATCGAGGTCATATCGAGACTATCTGACGAGCACCCCGACCTCAAGGAACTTGACCTCAATCCCGTCTTTGTGTATGAGGATCGTGTCGAGGTCATCGATGCCAGGATGATTGTGTAGCCATGTGGCATCCCCTGATGGGCCATCAATTATCGGGGCGGTGACCAAGACGGAAGAGGAGCTCATCGCCCCTTGCGGAATGAACTGCGGATTGTGCATCAGTTATCTGGCGAAAACGAACGATTTGAACACACAGGGATTCAACCGTGTGTACTGTGAGGGTTGTTTGCCCCGCGGCAAGCACTGCCTGCATATGGGTGACCGGTGCGAGACCCTCGGGAAAGGTCTCGTTCGCTTCTGTTATGAATGTTCCGACTTTCCATGCAAGCGCCTCAAAGCCCTTGACAACCGGTACCGGACTAAGTATCATATGAGCATGATAGAGAATCTGCTTTTCATACGTGCGTACGGCATTGAAGCCTTCCTGAAAAAGGAGGATGCTGCCTGGTCGTGTCCCGACTGTGAGGGTGTTATATGCTGCCATATCGGCCTGTGCCTGCGGTGCAAGCTGGATACGCTTCGCCAGAGGCGGCGATACCGATGGGGTGAGGGATAGGCACAGGCAGGTTGCACGGGAAAGCAGGCAGCGAATGAAAGATGCGCTAGTCCGCTTCAAGGAGAAAGTGTAGGACAAGCAGCATGCGCTGTTCCTCCCCCTCGACCTTTGCTGCAAGCATGACCTTGATGGCTTCAGGAGATTCCGTGTACACGGCAGAGAGTTTCCCAAGGGGGATGTTCTCGAACAGGACGTCACCGTGTTCCCCTTCCTCCTTTTTGATGGTATAGCCATCGACGGTGGTCAGCGTGACCTCGGGGTACGAGGTGAACATAAGCCGAAGGGCGGCATCCATGGCGTCCCTGTCGAACCGGAGCCCGACATTGTTCATGGCCTCATACTGGTCCTTTGTGAGTTCCTGCATGCACTTTTTTTCCGGTGACCCTATATGTAGTTTTGGGATGTCGCCCACCGTCTGGGCAGCGAGTGGTACCTCATGGCCGATATCATAATAAACGAGGTTACACCAAGGTATGGTGCTATCGCATGCGGCTGGCCGCAAACAGCAGAGCAACAGGTGTGCATTCATGCTTACCATAGACTATGATGAGGTCCTTTCCCTTGTTCGCGCCCACGACGTCACTGTCGTCGGGGTACAGCTCCCCGCTGGCCTCCGAAGGAAAGCGGGCGAAATTGCCGCCTTTCTGGAGGGGCATGGATACGAGGTCATCTTTTCCGGTGACCCCTCCTACGGCGCATGCGATGTCGCTGACCGCGACATGGCCGAGGCTGGCGCGGAAATGCTCCTCCATTTTGGGCATTCGCCCATGTTGACCTCTGCTGAAATACCCGTGGCGTACGTAGAGGTGCAGGATGACATCCCTCTCGTTCCAGCCGTCGCGCCGCATGTTGATGTTCTTCGGAAATACGGCACGTCCGTTGCCCTTGTCACCACGGTCCAGCATGTCCGTGGCCTTCCCGACGTTGCCTCGTTTCTCTCGAGTCAGGGATTTGACCCGTTCATCGGGAGCCCCGGTTCACGGGTGGCCCATGGCGGGCAGGTGCTTGGATGCTCGTTTGAGGCCGCACGGATACCGGGCGCGCATTTCTGCCTCTACCTCGGCACTGGGTATTTTCATCCCGTGGGCATAGCTCTTGCCACCGACCTGCCCGTCCTGTATTGTAATCCGTATACGGGAGAATGCAACGATATCTCCGCTTTGAAGGACAAGATTGTGCGGAAGCGTTACGCTGTCATGGTATCTGCCGAGTCCTGCGAGCGATTCGGCATCCTCGTATCCACAAAGCCCGGGCAGTACCGCCGCGAGGAAGCACAAGAAATACAAAACCTTTTAAGGTCGCATAAGAAGAAATGACAACTTATATATGCACGGGAAATATCCATGTCGCTCGTATGCGACTACGATCATGTAGCTTATGTCGTCGTTGCTTGTCCTCGCTTCGCGGTGGATGACGCAGA
>JAHKLV010000201.1 GCA_020854925.1 Candidatus Methanofastidiosia archaeon
ACTGGGTGTCGGTCTTTCCCCCGGGGCAGACGATATCGGATTTCGGGTGAACTTCGGTACTGTCACTGACGGCGTCATCACCGACCGGCGCGCCGGGCGTGACCCCACCGGCCTTTCGGAGCTTGTCCGCGACATCACACGGGAGGTCAGCCTTTCGGTGCCCTTCTCCCTCAAGGAGGCGACGGGCACGCGTGCCGCCCTCGTCCTGAAAGGGTCGGGGCTTTCGTACCACCTTACCGACGGAGACCCCCATCGCGAGGGACTCGCCCCCTTGTCGGTATGCCCTTCCGACGGCTCCGACGATGCGTCACGCACCGCGGAGATTGTCAATGACTTTGTCGCCCAGGCGGCAGAGGTCCTCAGGGGGCATCCGGTCAACGACCTTCGCGAGGCACGGGGGCTTTTGCCTGCCAACTACATGCTGGTGCGCGGCGCAGGCATCCGCCCCGTGGTCACGCCCCTCCCCGAGCGGTATGGCATCTCCGCCTGCTGCATCGCCGCGACGGCCCTGATTCGTGGCGTGGCGACGTGTTTTGGCCTCGACCTTATCGATGTCCCCGGTCTTACCGGAGAATACAACACGGTGCTCGAGGACCGGGCAGGGTACGTCCTCGAAGCGCTTGATGCTTATGATTTTGTCTTTGTGCATTTCAAGGCCACGGACACCGCCTCACATGACGGGAATCCTCTTCGGAAGGTGGAAATGATAGAAAAGCTCGACACCTTTGTCGGGCGCCTTCTCGCCGGCATCGACCCTCAAAAGGTGGTGGTGGCGCTTACCGGGGACCATACGACCCCCTGTATGCTGGGAGACCACTCGGGAGAGCCCGTTCCCCTCGTTCTCTGGGGTGGCAGGGTGCGCACCGACGATGTCCTTTCCTACGGCGAGCGCAGCTGCGCCAAGGGCGGCATCGGGCGGCTGACCGCCCAGGACCTCATGCCCGTGCTCATGAATCAGGCGGGGAGGGTGCACAAGTTTGGCGAATAGCACCATCATGATAGACAAGAAGCGGTTCAGGGAGCCGTATTCCCGCTGGAAGATGTCCGAGTCCATGACGGCTGCCGGCCTTGACAGCCTGACAGCCTATCAGCTATCCGTGTCCATATACGAGGATCTGGTGGAACAGGGCGTCACCCTCATACCCATCGACGAGCTCCGGTCCCTCGTCCTCGAGCGCCTGAGCGCCCACGAGCCGAAGGTGGCCAAGCGATTCATGACCTGGAGCCGCATCCGTCACGAGCGGGTGCCCGTCATCATCCTCCTTGGCGGCGCCTCGGGCATCGGGAAGTCTTCCGTTGCCCTTGAGCTTGCCCACGTGCTCGGCATCAAGCAGGTTATCGGGACCGATACCATCAGGGAGATAATGAAAAACATCGTCGCCCCCAATCTTATTCCCGCCCTGTATCACTCGAGCTACGAGGCGTGGCGCTCGATAGCCTACAGCGTGAAGGAAAACAAGGTGGTGGTGGGATTCAGGGAGCAGGCGGCGGCCGTTTCAGCCGGTGTCAACGCCGCTATCGAGCGCTCACTCAAGGAGGGCATCTCGCTCATACTCGAAGGCGTGCACCTCGTTCCTGAACTTGTTTCTCAGCACCCAAACGTCGTCATGGTGCTCCTGCACGTGGAAAACACCGAGACGCACCGGTCCCGATTCATCTCCCGTGCCGAGGCGACCCACTACCACCGGGACGCCCAACAGTACATCGACTCCCTCGAGGCCATTGGCGAGATCCAGGCTTACCTCAAGGAGTCGGCCCAGCGGGTCGGGGTGCCGGTCATAGAGAACAAGGACTTCGAGACGACCGTCTCGGCCATTCTCGACATCACCACCCAGCAGATGCTGCGCATCATGGACTAGATGAATCCCACGCGCAGACGCTCGAGGTCAAGAAAGTTCTTGAAGGAGAACATGCCGATGATGCGCCCGCCCTCCTCGACGAGGAGATGACGTATCGCCTCTTTTGACATGACCACAAGGGCGTCCTTGACCGGTATGCTCCCGGAAATGGTGATAAGGTGCTGGGTCATGACGTCCCCAATGGTCGTCTCGTCCAGCTGCCTTCCTGCCGCTATGGAGCGTATGATGTCGCGTTCGGTGATGATGCCGCACGGCGTATCGTCGCACTGAACCACCAGCGACCCTATGTTGACCGATGCCATGAGCACGGCGGCGTCGTGGAGCGTTTTATCCTTGCCGATGGTAAGAAGATTCGGTGTGACGAACTCCTTGACCGGTGCCAAGAGCCTTGTTTCCATCGGTGCTATGTATGCAGGACGCTCTTAAAAAACTGTGTGTGGGTGTGCGGCATAGGTTTTTTAGCGCAGGATGCACTATAGTGCCATGGTGCGCATCATCCAGCTCTCCGACACGCATGTCGCCTCGACGTACCACTTCAATGCAGACGCCTTCTCCCGCGGCATGCAGACGGTAAAGTCGCTGCCGCACGACATGGTCATCCATGGGGGTGACATCACGGAGCATGGATTCGAGCATGAGTACCAGCAGGCCCGTCTTCTTCTCAATCAGAAGGACATGCACTTTGTCATGGGAAATCACGACGCGCGAAACGTCGGGTATACGCTTTTTGAAAAGTACTTCGGCACGCCCCATCG
>JAHKLV010000114.1 GCA_020854925.1 Candidatus Methanofastidiosia archaeon
GTAGTGTTGTGCGATGACGAGGTGGCCGCTTGAGGAGATGGGAAGAAATTCAGTTAATCCCTGCAACACGCCCAGTATCACCGCATTAGCCACATCCATCGTTTCTTCCACCAACAGTATTACCGTATCTGGTAGGAAAGCATTTAAAAACACTCCGACGAGTGTGTTTTTGATTGCATGTTGTATGAATCCGCGCTGGACCTTATTGGAAACACCCCGCTTGTACGGGTGAACAACCTTGCCCCCGGTGGCGCCGTCACCCTTTACGCTAAGATAGAAAAGCTCAATCCGGGAGGCTCCATAAAGGACCGCATCTGCCGGTACATGATAGAGCGAGCGGAGCAGGAGGGTGCCCTTCGACCTGGCATGACCGTTATCGAGGCAACGAGTGGAAACACCGGTATCGGCCTAGCGTGGATATGCGCGGTCAAAGGGTACAAATGCGTTCTTGTCATGCCCGATACCATGAGCGAGGAGAGGAGGAAGATCCTTCTCATCTTCGGTGCCAAGGTCGTCCTATCTGATGGCGAGAAGGGGATGAACGGCGCACAGGACGTCGCCGAAACGCTTGTCCGCGAGCATCCCGGGCGTTTTTTCATGCCAAATCAATTCATGAACGAGTACAACATCTTGTCCCATTATGAGACAACGGCACGTGAGATATGGGACGACACCCGGGGGACGGTGACACATCTTGTTGCCGGCATAGGGACCACAGGCACGCTCATGGGCACGTCCCGCTATCTCAAGGAATGGAATCCATCCGTTTCCGTGGTGGCAGTAGAGCCGCTTGCCGAGACCCCCATTCCCGGGCTCAAGAATCTTTCTACCTCCTACGTTCCTGGCATCTTCGATGCCTCACGTATCGACCGTACCATTTCCGTATCCCTGCGCCAGGCAGAGGACACGGCACGGCTTTTCGCCCTCCGCGAGGGTCTCTTTTGCGGTCCGAGCTCGGGAGCCATTCTTTACGGCGCGCTTGAACTGGCTCGTTCACTCGACGAGGGCGTCGTCGTCGCCGTCTTGCCCGATGGGGGGGAGAAATACCTGAGCACCACCCTGTGCAACATGGAAGAGTGTCTTGCCTGCATCGAGCGGTACCAGATATCCTGTTCGCTTGCCGACGACTACCTGCGGGATTCCCCCTAGGCGCAAATCTCTTTAAGGTGACCGGGGGTATGAGGGGTATGGCACACCGTTGGGAACTCTCACCAGTCCTTCTTGCCAAGGGTGCCGTCATCGGGGTGGCTAACATCATCCCCGGTGTCTCCGGGGGCACCATAGCCGTGGTCCTCGGTCTGTATGACCGGCTCGTGGAATCCATCAGCTCACTCACGCGACCTTCGCGTGCATCACTTGCGACACATCTTCCCTTTCTCGCCCAGCTCACCTTCGGGGCGCTCTGTTCCATTATCTTGCTCTCCACGGTCATGGACTACCTCTACACCGAGCACATGCATCCTACGGTCTTCTTTTTCATGGGGCTTATCATAGGAAGTGTTCCCACCATCATACGGCAGCATACCGACATGCGTCCCTCTGCTTCAAATATAGCCCTCCTCGCCGTGGGTGCCCTAGCCATTCTTTCGCTTTCGCTCGTCAACGCCGATATTGCCGAAAGCGAGACCGGTTCGTCCAATGGGGATGTGGCGCTTCTCTTTGTGGCTGGGATGGCGGGGGCGGCAGCCATGATCGTACCCGGATTCTCCGGTTCCTTCATGCTGGTGGCGCTCGGCGTGTACTGGCACCTCCTTGAAGCGGTACGGGGGGGTGACATGCTCACGCTCATTCCCGCCATTGCAGGGGGGCTTGTCGGCATCATCGTTGTGTCTCGCGGCCTGGAGGTCCTCCTCCACCGCTATCCCGCCCAGTTTTACTATTGCATCCTGGGCCTTATCATCGCCTCACTCTATGAGATTTATCCCGGCATACCGACAGGGACGGTCCTGGTGGCAAGCATTGCCACGCTCCTTGCCGGCGTCGCCGTGTCTTTGTCCCTTTCCGGATAGGTTTTTATAGCCCGCTCCGCTTGGTACATCATGGCTTCATGGACCAACGAGGAACGATTCGGTGACCGCATCGGTACGGCACGCTCTATCGTGCTCGATACGTCGGGGTGCAGCTACGACCGCTGTTACATGTGTTCGTACAAGCGTACGTGCCCTGACACGACACCTGCCTCCATCGTGTCCGACCTTGAGGCAGCCCTTGACGGCCAGGCTCAGAAGCTTAAGATTTTCACGTCAGGGAGCTTTTTTGACAAGGCAGAGCTTTCATGTGCCCAACAGGAACAAATAGCCCGTATTGTAACCTCTCACGGGTTCGAGGAGCTGACCGTGGAATCGCGCCCCGAGTTCATTACCCGGGAAACGCTGGCACCGTTTCTTTCAGCCCTCGGCGATACGCGCCTTGAAGTGGCGATGGGTCTTGAGTCGGCCAACGATGACGTCCTTCGTTACTGCATCAACAAGGGCTTCACGTTCTCCTCCTTCGAGAAGAAGGCGCGCTATCTGCGTGAGAACGGCTGCCTGGTCAAGGCATACCTTCTTCTCAAACCACCGTTTCTCACCGAATACGAGGCGATGCTTGATGTTCTTGACAGTGCGAAGGCGGCAGCACCCCTTTCTGACACCATTTCCATCAATCCGGTCTCCATACACAAGGACACGGTGGTGGAGCAGCTCTGGAAGCGAGGCGGGTACCGCCCACCGTATCTTTGGACACTCGTGGCGTGCCTTAACACCCTTTCGGGCCTTGGGCCCTATATCCTGTCACACCCCGTAGCGGGGGGCAAGGCGCGTGGCATCCACAACTGTGGGGCCTGCGACGGAGACATCCTGAAAAAAATCGAAGCGTATAATCTTCACGAGACCCCCATAGAGCATTCGTGCGCCTGCAGGGAAGAATGGGAACACGCGCTCAATGAGTCGTTCTGAGCTATTCTGAATAAAGCCCTTTGCGGGCGTTGTACAGTTCGATGGTGTAGCCGTCTGGGTCCCTGAGATAGAAGAATCGCTTGCCCGATATTTTGGGGTGGGGATGGTCGAGTGTCAGGGGGGCAGAAATAGTCGGTATCCCCTCACGGACGGCGTAGGCGTATGCCGCATCGACATCGTCGATGGCAAAGGCAAGGTGGCAGAAGGTCGGTACCGCGTCGACAAAGCCGTTGTGGAACGAGGCGAGTTCGATGTTGACCCCCGTCTGCCGGTCGGTGAGGACGGCAAAGGTGACGTCGAATCCTGGAATGCCGCTCACGGTCTCGAACTGGGGTCCCGAAATATCATGTTCAAATGCTACTTCAAGCCCGAGGAGCGACTGATAAAACTTCTTTGAGCGCTCAAGGTCCTCCACACGCAGCGCAATGTGATTCAAGACGGCCATGGCAACCTACTCCACAAGCTTTCGCTCTTTGAGGAAGGATACAAAACAGTTCTTGCAGCAGAAGTATTTTCGTGCGAGCTGCTTGGGGGCCCTCCAGTACTCAAGAACGATCCTCGTCTTGTCGTGCGTCTGAAACGCCCTCTTGCAATAGCTGCATTCCTTGGTTTTGGCTTCCATGCACGATTACTCCCCAGCCCTGTTTTATATACTTTTTTGTGGCAGCCGCCCTATAAGAAAGATATTTATGCGCTTACCTCCTCGTAAGCATGGTGAACACATGATAATCACTACCGCTAATGACATACCCGGACAGACCGTCACTGAAGTCCTGGGGATAGTGAAAGGAAATACCATCCGAGCCAAGCATATCGGCAAGGACATCGTGGCAGGGTTGCGTAATCTCGTGGGTGGCGAGCTTAAAGAGTATACCGAGATGATAACGGAAGCCAGGGAAGAGGCCATGGCGCGCATGGAGCGTGAGGCAACAGCTATGGGAGCTGACGCCATCGTCGGCGTGCGTATCACCACGTCGCAGGTCGCGACCGGTGCAGCCGAAATTCTCGCCTATGGCACAGCCGTCAAGCTGTAGGGACTCACATGGATCCCCTTGTCATCCGCTGGCTCCTTCTTGCCGCCATCTTCATCGGTGCCGAGATGGTTATCAGGACCTACTACCTGTTCGGATTCGCCACCGGGGGCTTAGCCGGCGCCGTGAGTGCCAGCCTCGCCTTTCCGTTCTGGGGCCAGTGGATAATCTTTATCTTTGTCGCGCTGACCTTTGTCATTTTCACGCGTATTATCAAGCGCTCATTTGCCTAGTGCCTTGTTTCCCTCGGCAAGCGCGCAATTGACCTCAATGACCTCATCATTGAATCCTGCAAGCCCCTCGGGTACGGGCGGGAGTGCATCGGCATCCTCTTGGCATTGTACCACGGTACCGGGAGCGACAAAGCGCCTGTCACCCACCGTAACGCCGAGTACTGTGGCATTGTGGGATACAAAGGCCTTGTTGCCTATCCGTGATGAGGCAACGACCGTGCCGAATCCGATAAATGCTTCATCCCCTATGATGGCGGGGCCGTGTATGATGGCACCATGGGCCATGGATACCTTTTTTCCTATGATGACTTCGCCTCCCTTGAGGCAATGGATGACCACATTGTCTTGGACATTTGACTCATCACCGATGATGATGCGCTCGCCCTCATCCGACCTGATGCTCGCACCCGGGGCAACATTGACATGCTTACCGATGGTGGCGTTGCCGATTATCGACGCCGTATCAGCGACGGCGCAGGAAGCGTCGACGACCGGCGACGACATTGCTTTCCATGACGTTTTTGGATTCTTGCCAATCATGATAACACCACTCGAACGACGAGGGAGGATTATTTAAACATTGCCGTATGGGTCCTACCTATGGAAAAGCGCGACACGACATCGTCGAAGCTGGCTACTCGTGCCCTTTCAGGCATGATGGCGCTTGCAGTGGCGGCCCTTCTCGTTTCGGTCACCTCCTATGGCCTTCTCACCAGCCCCCCGCTCTACGAGGGCGTGCTGCACAATCCCTCTTGGAATGCAACGTTTCCTGATGACATGGCTTCAGAGCTCGGGGCGGCGGTCGGTGGCGTGTTGGGCGGGTCTGATGCCGTTCAGGCATCGGTATCTGCCATGTTTTCCGAGCTCATTTCCGTATCCTGGGCAGTGGAGCAGGGAGAATCACTCATTCATGCCCTTCTTGCATACGTACGGGGCGATACGGACCTGATAGCCGGGGGCATAGACATCGCACCCTTTAAAGAGGATGTGGCACAGGCACTCTTCGGCTTGCTCCCCGATGCCGTGCTTGATGCGCTCGTCCCTCTTCTCCCGGATACGATACCTCTTTCCCTTCTTGTGGGAGGGGAGTCGCTTTCAACCATGCGCAACACGGTGGCACTGCTCTCAGCGCTCCGGATAGCGGCGGCCGCGGGCTTAGGTCTCTCGCTGGTTGCGTTAGCATACCTGCGCCGTGAGGGGGCACAGGTCGTTCCTCTCGTTGGTGCCGCGTGCCTGTGGGCCGGCCCCCTTGTGGCCCTGTGTACCGCCTACGTTGCCCTCGATGTCCGCCATTCTTTTGCTTCCACAGGCGTTTCATTCCTCAGAACGTACGGCGAAAGTCTTTCCCGCGCCTATGTGTCATCTATGGCCCTACCCTTGGCACTTGGCCTAGGATTCTCCCTGGCGGGGGCATACGTGCTGTATACGTACCGGATACCCTCCTAAATCTGATTGTTCGAGGGTATGCACCGGAGGTCACTGCGTGATACAAGCACGTCAACTATACGCCGAGCCACACCGATGTCCCAGTAGGGCGGGCATCCCCAGCTTCCCCTGCCTGCTGCAAGCGAAGTCGCAAGTGCAGAGGCGATGCGTGCGGCATCGGTCCCCACGAGCTTGTTTGCCCCCATTTGAATGGTAACCATGCGTTCCGTATTGTTCCTGAGGGTAAGGCAGGGCACCTGGTAGATGCAGGCCTCTTCCTGGACACCACCTGAGTCGGTGAGGACGGTACGCGCTCCCTTCACCAGGCGCTGGA
>JAHKLV010000111.1 GCA_020854925.1 Candidatus Methanofastidiosia archaeon
ATTACTGCTCGTCCCGCTTCAAGGATGGCGTACAGCTCAGGGAGCGCCTCAAGCGCCGTGCGCAGACGGAGGCAAAGAAGTATGAAGACATCGACGAAGACGGCCTTCTCGTGCGCGGCGAAATAGAGGCAGGCACCCCCGAGCGTCGCGACAGGGTCCTCTCGGTCATCCAGGAGTCGTTTGAACGTGATGACGACATGGTGGAGGTGCGGGGCACGAAGATTCTTACCTCATGGGCTGCGGCCCAGGAGCTTCGTGAGATGATAGAAGACACGGATATCGTGTTCACGATTGTCAAGGAATATCCGCTGTATGAACGTATCGTCGTAGAAAAGGAGATTCTTTGATCACGCGTTCTTCACACATACAAAAAAAGCGTATCCGAGTTGCCGGTCTTTGATGGCCTTTTCTCCCAAGCGCATAAGCGCTTCGAATCGGCCGGCGTCCGCGGAGGATGCCTTGAGGAAGATATTGGAGAAGAGCCGTATCTTCTTCCATTTCTGGAGCAGCACCTTCGTGTTCTTCTCTGCAATGTCCTCCCGTTTTTCGCATACTACTACCTCGACGGGTAATTCACCGAGAAGGGTAAGGTACTCCTCGAACGAGAGTGCTGTGGCAAGGCAGGTGAGCTCTTTGAGATCTTCCCGCTCGGTGCCGTCAAGCTCGTCGACGGTGAAGTCGCTCATGGTAAAGACACCACCCGGTTTGAGCACCCGTATGCACTCCGAGACGACCTTCTCCTTGTTTTCATAACAGGAGAGGGACCGTTCCAGCATGACCATGTCGTATTGCTCGTCCTCGAAGGGCAGCGACTCGGCGAAGGCTTTCCTGAACGAGACGAGCTTGGTGAGCTTTTCCCTCCGAGCGGTCTTTTCCGCTTCCTTGATGTTGTCATCAAAGTAATCGACGCCCTGCACGGGGCACTCGAAGGATCTTGCCAGAAAAAAAGCGGTCTCTCCAGACCGGCACGCCACAACGAGAACGGGTGTCATCTTGTTGAGCTGTATTCTCGATACAACCTCTTCCCGCGCCTTTGGTGTAGTGGTGTAAAAGATGTCACCAAGTATCTTGTCGACAAAGCCCCTCTCGTACAAGTCTTCAGCCATTAGTGATACATACTGTGCAACGATATATTAATATTTTGTTGTTGTAAATATATTATTATAATATATAATATATATAATTATATATCTACATATATAATTAATAAAAAGTATATTCTATTTTTATTCTCATCACTTATTATGCCTCTCGCATATGTTTTTATATATGCGTCCCATTTTTGAATCATGGGAAGGGACGACCGCGTGCGGACGGTGTGCGTACTTGTCTCAGCCGCCCTGCTCATGGCAGCAGCCCGTTCGTGGAGGACCTCTTCCTTCGGGGACTTCATCTTCAAGGAGGCACTGCTCTATCTTCTCGTGCCGCTTGCCATATCCTTTGGGCTCTCCTTTTCCATGCGTGACATAGGATACGGATGGGGTGACCGTGCCACGGCGCTGCGCTACATGACACTCCTCTTTGCGGTCGCGATACCTTTTATGATAGTAGGTTCGCGTATGGAGGCGTTTCGCGCCTACTATCCCCGCTTTGCCTATGATTCTTGGGTGGCTTTTGCCCGGTGGGAGCTGCGCATCGGCCTGCTGATGCTTGCCACCGAGGCTTTCTTCAGGGGATTTCTCATGCTCGGCACGAGGCCGACGCTGGGGCGTTGGGCCATACTCCTCCAGGCACTGCCCTACACGTACATCCATATCGGGAAGCCGGTGCTTGAGGTCTATTACTCGTTTTTTGCTGGCATCGCCTTCGGGTATGTCGACTACGAGTCACGAAGCATCATGCCTTCCTTTCTTCTGCACTGGGGAACGTCCATTCTTTTTGACATCATGTGTCTTCTCTAGCGCGAACCGTGGTGCCCGCTCCTGTCCTAATGTTTATAAACCGCCATCTTCAAGGTATGATTGTATGCGGATACGGTCGGTCTTGGTTTATCCATTCTTTTTGGTCATCGTCCTTCTTGGCATCATTACCGTGTATTCCGCATACTGGTACGAACCGGGGCACTCCCCTTCTGTCATCCTCGATGCACAGGGCGGTGTCACACGCCTGACCATCGCTGAGGTGATGGACCGGGCCACCGTCAAGCCCATCGGCGTGAGGGATGTGTGGAATGACCAGACCTACACGTATGGGTGTGTGGAACTCTACGATCTCCTTGATGTGTTCGGGGCGCTGATGCCTGCCGATGAGACGTGGAGGGTCACGCTTGTCAACGTGCAGGGGAAGGAAGTCAGCTTTACCCAAGATGAGGTCATGCAAAGAAATGTGCTGTACCTTGCGGTTACCCTTGACGACAAGATACTCGAACCCGGCTTTTCACAATCGCCCTATGCCGGAGGCCCCATGCGCATGGTCATACGGGAGCGTGAGGGCACGTCATACGGCCCCGAATACTATCTGTGGTGCATATACAAGATTATCGTGGAAGGCACCTAGTCCTCCTCCGGTGGCAAGGCGGTTGCCGCCTGCTCGAGGGGCACTGAGAGGAACACGCTGTCGCCCAGCTTTGCGATAAGCCTGGTGTCAATCATGGTCTTTTTCACTATGCCCTGACTGACCTCGACGGCCGTGATGGAGAAGGTTTCCTCGCGGATTTCCGCATCCGTTATCTTGCCGATGGCCTTTGCCTCGGAATCAAAGACCTTTTTGCCGAGAAGCTGTTTCACACGCATCTGACCACGCGAAGGTATCGTTCCCAAGATTTATATGCTTTTGCCACACACAAGGGTGCTATGCTTACCATCATCATAGCCGAGGCAGAGCTCGAATGCGTGCCGCCGGCGCTCATGCGCCACCCCTCCGTTGCCGCGAAGGGTGGCAAGCGGACCGTGCTCCTTGACAGCTCGTTCCACCACCGCGCCATGCAGTCGCTTCCCGACGCCTACCGTCGCGGGCGGCCGGACATCGTTCATCTTTGCCTGCTCAACGCGCTGGAGTCCCCCCGAAACAAGGAGGGCGGCCTCCGTGTGTTCGTGCACACGCGAAACGACGAGGTCATCCGCATCGACCCCACGTGGAGGGTGCCCAAGGCGTACCACCGGTTTGTGGGGCTCATGGAGCAGCTCTTTGCCGAGCGGGTGATACGGGTTGGCGGCACCGTGCTGCTTTCCCTTGAAAAAAAGCGCCTGGCGGACCTGGTGCGTGAAGAGGCAGGGACGGCGCCCGTACAGGTCATGCATGCGGAGGGAGCACCGTACCGGCACCAGGAGGATGCCGTCGTCGTGATAGGCGGATTCCCCCATGGCGACTTTTCAATCCCCCTTCCCTATCCCCGCTACTCCATATACAAGGATGAGCTTGTGGCGTGGTCGGTGCTCAATCATGTTCTCTACGGGGGTACATAAGTTTTTATGGTGCGGGAAAAAGGGGCGGTGTCATGAACTGGAAACGGGTTCGGAAGGAACGCCAGCGCGTGGCGTACGACCATATCCTGTACCTGTACGACCTTGCGGTTCGTGAGGTGCCCGACCATCCCGAGCGTGCGCGCCGCTACATCGAGATTGTACGTGCCATTTCTCGAAAGCACAAGGCCACGCTTGCGCCCGCAATGAAGCGAGGCATCTGTAAATCCTGCAACATGCCCCTCCTACCAGGAAGGACGGCGCAGGTTCGCGTGCGTCCC
>JAHKLV010000150.1 GCA_020854925.1 Candidatus Methanofastidiosia archaeon
ACATTGTTCATGAATGCCGAAGCTACGGCAACAAGCAAACACATGGCAAGCAGCTGCCGCTGCATGGTGGACCCCGTCTTTGATACGGCCTCGCCAAGCACATCGACAAGCCCCGACACCTCAAGTGCACGGCCGATAATAAGGACAGAGGCGACGGTGATGACCGCGGGATGTGCAAACCCGACAAACGCCTCGTCTCCGGGAATGATGCCCGCAATGACCACGGCAAAGAGGGAAAGAAGGGCTACGATGTCATGGCGTAGCCGCCCCCATGCAAACATACCCAGGGCAAAGGCAAGGATAAGAAACACAAGTGCCTGTTGCATATGTGACAACGGTCATAGAAATATATAAGTCTAGTTGTCAGACAGCATGACAGCTCGCTCCCACTGCCTGTACAGCACAAGGGGGGTGAATCGACTGTATCAGCTTTTTACTCGACACCGATCATGACATTGGATGCCTTTACAATAGCATAAACTGCTTTGCCTTTCACTAGCTGAAGAGATTCAGCCGATTCCTTTGTTATTATGGACACGACAGTGTCCCCACCAGCTAGTTGTACTGTCACTTCGGCGTTGACAGGTCCTATTACCACATTGGCAACGGTACCCTTCAGGGCATTTCGTGCACTTATACGCATAGCAACCACCATACTACCTGCGCACTACTACTATTTAAACCCCACCTCTCTGACACCCACCTGCCGAAATACGTGCTTTATGGTTCAGTAAACTCGATAGTGAGGGGTCCTGCGCACTTGCACAAGGAAGACGCCATCATGCCTGCGGCAAGCCAGCATCCGTTCATGATGGCGCACGGCACTAGGCAGGTGGCGCTGCATCCGGACTCCTGCGCACGGGCAAGGACGGGATTGTCCCTGACCTGAACGATATCGCGAACAGAGAGGGTAAGGCCATCAATACCTTTGACATGGTCGCAGGGCGTCGATATGGATACCTGCAGCGTCCGCCCCTCCTTCGTGACCGTGACGGTGTGGACAAAGTCACACACCTTTGAATGTACCGTTAGCACAGGCATAGTCAATATACATGCAAAAGGCATAAGGATTTTATCCTTCATTCGATATGTTACCAATGACATAACCTTTATATATCCTCACTCCATACGCCCACCATGGATAGAAATATCACCTTACTCTGTCTTATCGTAGGTATGCTCTGCATCGCCGGATGCATCACCGGGGGGGACGAGGTGTCCGTAACTCTTGACGGAGAGTCATCGGCAGTCCTTACCTTGAGCGACATCAAGGCGCTTCCCGCCGTGGAGGGATACGGGGGCAGAAAGAACAGTGTGGGTCAGATAACGCTTCCCATGCACTACAAAGGCGTGCCGGTGACGGCACTCTATGAGCTCGACCATGCAATAGCGGGGGACAGTGCCTTTCGCATCGGGGCCACGGACGGATACCTGGCGACCTTTTCTTACAATCAGTTCGTGAACGGCATGTTTGTTGTCTACGATGAGGAAGGAAATGAAATACCCGCGGGGGAGCTTACGCTTATCCTCGCCTACGAAGAGAACGGAAAAAAGATTCCAGAGGAATACGGAGGACCCCTCAGGCTGGCCGTTATCGGGCCGGAGGCCCCCATCACCGACGGCCACTGGTGGATACGATTCGTGAGCACCTTCGAGGCCGTAAACATCGAGCAGTGAGCCTATGTCAAGACAGATCTGCTGTATCGCCCTCGTCATCTTGCTGTCTGCACCCTTTGCAATGTGTATCGGCGGCGGGGATTCCCCTCAGACGATTAAGGTCATCTGCGCGGGAAGCCTCGTAGCACCCTTTGAAGCGCTCGAGGTGGCGTTTGAAGAAATATACCCTGGCTACGACGTGCAGATAGAGGCGCATGGAAGCATCCAGGTGATACGGCAGGTAACAGTACTCGGACGCACAGCTGACGTCCTTGCCGTGGCCGACTACTCCCTTATCCCCATGCTTATGTATGGGGGAGAAGACCCCCATGCCACATGGTACGTGCAGTTTGCTACAAATAAGCTCGGACTTGCGTATCGCCCGGACAGCGCTTACGCCTCCGAGCTTTCAGCGGAGACCTGGTATGAGGTACTCGCCCGCGAGGACGTCGTGCTCGGGTTGTCAGACCCCCGATTCGATGCAAGCGGCTATCGGACGCTCATGATCCTCAAACTTGCTGAGTATCTCTATGAGAATGACACCATCCTTGGTGCGGTGCTTGGTGACGCCTTTTCGCCCCCCGTGCGCGTCACCGAGGACGAGCGTGCCGTGACCCTCACCGTGCCGGAGATCTTTGAGTCTTCCACCCCACGTATCGCACTCAGGGGAAGCAGCGTCCAGCTCCTGTCGCTCTTAGAGGGCGGTGCCATCGACTACGCCTTCGAATACGAGAATGTCGCTCGTTACTATGGATTGTCCTATCTCCAACTTCCCCCCTCCATCGACCTTTCCTCAGAGGATATCGCCCTAACGGATAAAGAACTCCTCGTCGACCTCGCCTTCCAGCGATTCTCCTCGGTGACGCCCTTGTTCGTGGCGCAAAAGACGTATTATGCGGTCACCATCCCACGCCTTGTGGAGAATGAGGAAGGGGCACTCCTCTTTACCGAGTTCCTCCTCTCAGAGGAGGGACGGGCGTGTATGGAGGGCACGTATCTAGAAACGCTGACGGACTATATCACGGACAATCCCTTGGCCGTACCGGAATCGCTTTTGTCGTATCTATAAAGGATATGTCTATATAGACATAACGTTTATATATGATTTTATCCTACATGCCTCATGCGACAAAGATACTACTTCCTTTTTGTCGTTGCCATACTCTGCGGAGCCATGGCGACGGGTTGCATATCAGGCACTTCTACCGAACAACCGGCCACGACAACGCCGGCGCCGGAAACCTTCTTCCTTGCCGTCACGGGCGAGGAGATAACATCCCGAGAGGTGGGCCTTTCGGAGATACAGTCGCTCCCGTATCTTCACATCACCGCCACCATGGTGAAAAAGACGGGAGCAACGGAGGAGACCGCATGGGGTGGTGCGCTCTTCTACGACTTGATGGAACATCTGGGCATAGAAAACATCGCCTCAGTCGTTCTCGTCGCCCTTGACGGCTACGAG
>JAHKLV010000236.1 GCA_020854925.1 Candidatus Methanofastidiosia archaeon
GAAGTCGACACTGCCTTGGCTGAGGGCGGTCATTTGGGCAGAACCACCGTTGAACTCCAGCGTCTCAACACGTGCTACCCGTGTTCTTCCCACCACCAGGTAATAGGTACCCCTTGGACCCAGGGTAATGGGTTCGAAGTAGAGGTCGTAGGTGTCCCTGAAGTATTCCCACCGGTATGCTGCAACGTACAGTGCGGCGTCGTGGTCGTCAGCCGCAAGGTATCCCAAGTGTACCGTGGGCAAGGATGCCGGTGCCGTGGCATCGACGTAATCACCCGATGCGAGAAGGGCCACGGCATCGTCGTAGAGCGTCTCGTGGAGAAGCGTGGTGAGGATATCATCTGCGCTAAGCCCCATAAGGGCGCCCTCCACCATGGCGATATCCTCAAGAGCACGCACAAAGGTGACAAGACCGTCTTTCCAGTCCTGGGTCGGGTCCGTGGTGAACTGTATGGTCGGTATGGACGCAAGTTCAACATCGTACGAGCTTACCTCCGTGTCGCCGAAGGTGAGCGGTCTGTTGCCAAATATCCATTCTGCGCTGTCGTAGGCCGCAATCTCTGGATTCTCTTGGACATACTCGCTGGCGACAATCATAAGCATGGTAAGGTACGTTGCGAGGTCATAGTTGTTCTCGACAAACCCGTCCCGTGCGTGCATGACGCAGCATGGATGGTTGTACCATTTTCCCTCGGGGGGCAGGTCCCGCGAATAGGCGATGACCTTGCCTATGCCAGCGACTTCAGCAATGGCAACATTTGGCTGCCACGCGATATACGCATCGAGTTGCCCCGTTGCAAGTGCCGTAGGCATGTTGCCGCAACCCGACATGTAGACAAGTTGGGCTGTAGGTTCTGTGTCGTCTCCTCCCCCTATGCATCCCGATATCGAGACACCCAGAAGCAGGATTAACATTCCCATGGCGTAGAGCCTAGTGTTCATATGAGTCTCCTCTCTTTTTTTGATTCTTCTTTATACCCATCGTTCATGGTTTCAGGGCATTCATCATCGTACTTGAGCATGGCGAGCACTTCCTTTCGTATGGCATTGAATTCAGGGGTCGTTCGGTCGCGGGGCCTCGGAAGGTTGACATCCACGATGGCCTCAATGTGCCCGGGGCGCCGAGACATGATGGCCACCCTGTCTGCAAGGAAGACCGCCTCATCCACATTGTGCGTGATAAAGATAATCGTGTTCTGTATGGTCTGCCAGACGCGCACGAGCTCGCACTGAAGCGTGTTTCTCGTTTGGGCGTCGAGGGCGACAAACGGTTCGTCCATGAGAAGGACGTCCGGTTTGTAGACCATGGCGCGGGCGATGCCGACGCGCTGCTTCATCCCTCCTGACAGCGTGTGAGGGTATGCATCTTCGAATCCCTTCAGACCCACATGCTCGATATAGCGCTTTGCCCGGGACAGTGCCTCTTCCTTCGGTACACCCTGTGCCTCAAGACCGAACGAGACGTTACGTAGCACCGTGCGCCAGGGATAGAGGGCGAAGTCCTGGAAGACAAATCCCCTGTCTGGTCCCGGCCCGGTCACCCGGGACCCATTGAGCGAGATGGTGCCGGAGGTGGGGGTTTCGAACCCCGCTATCATGTTGAGCATGGTAGACTTGCCGCATCCGGACGGGCCGACAACAACAAGGAATTCCTTGGCCGTCACAGCCAGGCTCAGCTTGTCAACCGCCACAAGTGATTTCTTGCTCCCGTATACCTTTTTCACATCTTCAAGGAGTATTTTGTACGAACCGGTGTCTTTCATCTTTTCACCCCCGGGACACCATGCCCCATTCTTGTATCGTCCTGCGCTCGACATACTTAATAATGACCTTGTCCATGACATACCCTCCAAGGGCGATGATTACAAGTCCGACAAACATGACATCGATGGCATAAAAGGTCCGTGCAGCGTAGATCATGTGCCCGACGCCCCATTCGTTCGATGCAAGCATTTCCGCCCCCACGAGCGCCCCCCAGGAGTAGCCGATGGCAAGGCGGAGGCCGGGAAGAAGCGAACGCAGAGACCCGGGAAGGAGGATGGTGCGCAGGATGCATTTCCTGTTAGCACCCGATATGCGCGCCGCCTGGATGTATCGCTCGTTGATGCTGTTGATGCCCGAGACCATTCCGTAGGTCACGGGGAAGAATCCTGCAAGGAATATGGCTATGATGACCGTGGTCGATCCGATACCGACCGTAATGAGGAGCGCCGGCACCAGTGCAATCGTGGGGATGGTGATAAGGATGCTTACCAGGGGCGCGAACATGGCACGCACGGTCCTGTTGCTTCCAATGGCAATGCCTGCCCCCATGCCCATGACAACGCCTAGTCCGAGGCCGACAACGAGGCGTGTCACGCTTGCGTATATATGGCGTACAAGCACGTTGCTTCGGCTCAGCAGGTCGGCAAAGGTACGCGCAATATCAAGGGGTGATGGCAGGAGGGTCGTGTTGACCAGCTGCGCCGTCACGACGAGCTGCCACACGCCGAGAAAGAGCACGTAGGGGGCGGCGTTCTGTGCGGCACGATGGAGCTTCGGCGCATTCATAGTGAACCCTCCCGTGCCATGCCCCACCGCATCACGGTGCGGCGCTCAATCTGGTGGACGACCACCTGTTCGAGGAAGACGTAGACAATGACAAGGACGATGATGCCGCCGTAGATGACCGACGGCTGGAGATAGTCCCTTGCGTCAAAGATCATGAATCCCAAGCCCCA
>JAHKLV010000055.1 GCA_020854925.1 Candidatus Methanofastidiosia archaeon
ATCCCTTGGCGCGCTCGGTGCGTATGTAGTCCTGACGCAGCACCTCGAGCATGGACGAACGGGTCATACGGGCAATGGTGGCCATGGGTATCGTCGCCAGCGCGAGTGACGGCAAGACAAGATGCCTGACACTGCTTACAAACGCCGTCCCGTTGAGGGTGATGATGCTGTCAAGGATGTACATGCCCGTGATGCGCTCAAGTTCGATACCCGTGGTGAGGCGCCCCTGAACGGGCGTGATGCCAAGCTTGATGCTGAAAATATATATCATCATGATACCAAGCCAAAACACCGGCATGGAGACGCCGAAAAGAGCACCGAACATCACGGAATAATCGATTTTAGAATACTGTCTCACGGCCGAGACGATGCCGGCAAGAACGCCGAAGACGATGGCTATCGACATGGCAAGGATAGAGAGTTCCAAGGTCATGGGCAATCGATGGGTTATCTCGCTGATAACAGAATCATGGGACACGATGGATTGGCCGAGATCCCCCCTGACGGCCATCCTGACCCAGATATAATACTGAACGTAAATAGGATCGTTAAGGTGATACTTCTCCCTGATGCTTTCAAGGATTTTCTCATTCGCATGCTGCCCCGCCAGATTGACCGCGGGATCGCCGGGAGCGGCGCGCACGAGGACAAAGGTGATGATTGAGACGCCCACCAGCACCAGGAGGAGCATGGCAAGCCGTTTGAGGATGTACTGCTTCATGTGCGTTCACCGGGGATAAAAAAAAGAAAAAAATGAGGAGCGTTACTCCTCGACAGTTATGTTGTAGAAGAACATTCTCGTTGTCGGGTGCGCCACAAATCCCTTGACACTCTTGTTAAAGGCAAGGATCTGGTTTGAGTGCGCCACAAAGATGTGGGTGGCCTCTTCGACAATGAGCCTGTTGGCTTCCTGGTACAGCTCGTCGCGCTCATCCTCCTCGAAGGTGAGAAGCGCCTGGTCGAGGATGTCCTGGAGTGCCTGGTTCTTCTTGAAGCCGTAGTTGCCGGCGGTGCCGACCGTGGCGGTCTTCTGACTGTACAGGACGTTGAGGAAGTTGTCCGGGTCGCCGTTGTCACCGCTCCATCCGAGCATGATCATCGGCGCCTTTCCCGCTTCGGCATCCTGGAGGTAGGTACCCCAGTCCTCGGTGAAGAGATTCACCGTGATGCCCACGGCGGCAAGGTCGCTCTGGATCGCCTGCGCTATGTCCTGCGGGACAGGGAAGTACGGTCGGGATGTCGAGCCCATCTGGAACATGGTCACCGTGAATCCGTTGGGGTATCCCGCGTCCTCGAGAAGCTGGCGTGAAAGCGCCGGATTGTATGCGAATCCCTCAAGGTCGTAGTTGTACCCCAGCAGACCGGGTGGCATGCCCTGGACGGCCACTGTTGCGGCACCCTGGTACAGGTTGTCAACGATGGATTGCTTGTTGATGGCGTGCTGGATGGCCTGGCGTACCCTGATGTCCTGGAACGGCTCGAAGGCACCGGGGACATCTGCGTCCTCGCCCTCGTCCCACTTGCCGTTGCCGTTGGCGTCAACGTAGCCTTCGCCACAGTTCAGGGCGATGTAGCCGACGTTCATGCCTGGTTCGGACACGAGGAAAAGTGATGCGTCCGCCTCAACGAGGGAGAGCTGTGACGGGTCGAGGTATTCGGCACCGTGGATCTCGCCGTTCTGCAGCGCAAGCAGGCGCGTCGTCGTGTCGGGTATGACCTTGAAGACAATCTCGTCGAGAACGGGGCGTCCTCCCCAGTAGTCATCAAATGCCTCAAGGGTGATGTGGTCGTCCTTCACCCATTCCACAAACGTGAACGGTCCCGTTCCCACCGGATTCTTGAAGAAGTCCTCCCCGTATTCCATGGCGGCGTCCTCTGAGACGATAGACGCGGTGAACATGGCGAGGCTGGTGAGAAGAGACGCGTTGGGCGTGTACATCTTCATGACCACGGTATAGTCGTCAATCTTTTCTACGCTCATGATGTCGGTAAACATGTAGCCCCAGTAGGCCCACTCGCCGTACTGATTGAACGGGTGCGTGGTGTCGTACTGCCGGGCAAAGGAAAAGACGACGTCATCTGCAGTCATCTCTATGCCGTTGTGGAACTTGACACCCTGGCGCAGAGTGAACGTTATTTCAGTCTTGTCGTCGGAGACGGTCCAGTCGGTGGCGAGACACGGCTTGATTTCTGTCGAGCCCTCCTCGTACATGACAAGGCCCTCGTAGACGTTGTCGGTCCTCTGTATGGACTCCCCATCCGTCACATCGGCGGGGTCAAGGCGCACTGCATCACTGCTAGCCGCAAAGATAAATCTCATGACGGTCTCCTCGGTATCGTCGCCTCCGCCGATACATCCGGAACACATTGCAAGAGACATAAGCAAAACTACTGCAAAGGCAGCGAGCCCCCTATTTGTATTCATGGTTGTATACCTCCTAATTTGTACAATCCACGCACACGATGTGCGCAGAAAAGACACAGAGTATGTATCCTCTTCCCATATCAAACATTTTTTATAAAAATATTTCGAGAAAAAATAAATTCAATGGGATTTATACCTATATTATGCCGTTCACGGCAACCATGCCTTCTTTAAAAGTGATTCAAACAATAGTAGACATATTAGATAGAAATCATGATTTTAATGGCAAAAGAATAACAATAGAAACAGAATTACCTAGTCCCAGAACCTTTTTGTCCGTGCATAAGTCTTTTCAGCCTCGAGGATGTCGCGAAGGAGCGACTCCTCGTCGGGATGCATCTTCGCTAGAATGCGCGCTGCGGTGGTGGCGCCGATGCCTCGTCCTGAAAGAGTCAGCGCCGCCTTGCTGCCATAGACCAGCATGAGGTCTGCAGAGCGCTTGGCCCGGATGACGAGGTCCTCTTCCTCCTCGGTGATGGGCTGGCGCCGCATGCGTTTTATCATGGCCTTTTTGGTCATCTCCTCCTTCTTGTCGATGATGGCGATGAACCGTGCGCCGCACAGGGGGCACTTGGGGTGCTCGGCGAGATTTCCTACCTTGAACGAGGCGTACCACTTGGCGCAATGTACGCAAAAGAGGCGGATGCGCCGGTCTTCGAGCCGTTTTTTCAGAAGCTTGAGAATCTCCTTTTCAGGCCGCTTTGGCCCGATGAGCTCCCCGAAGCCAAACTTCGCAAGAAGCGTAGCAGAAAAGGGGGAGGGATGCTTGCGCTCGACGATGGTGAGGGGAAGGGTCCCCTCTTGGAGGGCCGATACGATCTGCTCAACGGAAAGCACGTCGAGCTTGTCCGAAAACAGCTCCTTGTACGTCTCATCGTAGACGGGTGTCCCCTCGTACGCCTTCATGACGTACTTGGCCTTAAACGCCTCCGCATCCTTCGAAAGCGCACCGAAGCGGGTGGCGACATGGGAGAACTTCCAGAAAAAGAGCTGTGTCCGCTTGAGGGAAAGCTCGAGGATGGGGCCGACGTCCTCCGGCCGGAGCTGGGTGACCACTTCGAGGGCGGTGTCGGCGGTGACCGATGCAGGAAAACGGAAGCCGATACGGTACGCATCAGACTTCATGGCAACGCTCGTCCCGAATCGCGTTGAGTAGAGTGCCGCAAGGACGCGCCCGAGCGTCTCGTTTATCACAGAACCGAACCCGGTATGGAAGACGGCGACCGCAGGAAGAAACTCGATGGTGATCGCACCCGGAGGGGGTACGCCAAAGTCCGCCTGAGAGGCAATGTAGCGCTCAAGCTCTTCAAAAGCCGCATCATCCATGGGATAGTCCTCCCTGAGCCTGTCACGGTACGCAAGCTCCCCTGCATGTTCTGAAAGGCGGGCGCGCAGGGTAAAGACCTCCGTGGCTATCTCACGGGGCACGGGGATAAGCTCGCCCTCCCATGCGGGAGCAGCGGACATGCTCTCGACCTCCTCGACGACGATGGTGTCCTCTGAGGTGTCAAGGACATTCCACGAGCGGCCCTTCATGATAAAGGTCATGCCAATATTGGCACGCTCGACCACAAACTCCTCATCAAGCATGCCGATGGTCCTGTTCGTGCCGATTTCCACTACGCGATACTTTTTCACATCGGGGATCATGGACAGATTGCCGTAGTAGTACGGCAGGCCAGACTTCGACTTGTGGTAGTACCCATCAGCAACCCAGACGAGCCGGAGGCGGGAGAGAAGACCGAGCACGCCGTCGAAGGTCTCACGGGAAAGGGAGAGGTACGGGGCCGCGCGCCTGACCGTCTCGAACGCCACGTCGCACGAGACGTCCCCCACGTCCATGGACATGCCGATAAGCTGGTGGGCAAGCACATCGAGGGGTGCATCGTACATGTGCGGCCGCTCGAGCTCCTGAACCCGGGCACGTCGCGCAATGACCACCGACTCGAGGATGTCGTCGGCGTCGACGGCGATAAGCACGCCGCGCGGCGTTTCATCGTGCCGGTGGCCGGAGCGGCCCACGCGCTGGACAAGTCTCGAGACCTGGCGCGGCGACATATACTGGATGACGAGCGATACGGATCCCACGTCGATGCCGAGTTCCATGGAAGACGTGCAGATGATGCTTTTTATCTGCTGGTCCTTGAATCGCTTCTCCGTCTCCACGCGCACCTTCTTCGAGAGAGACGAATGGTGGACATCGATGTCATCGGTAAGCAGGTTGAAACGTGAGGAGAGGGCCTCTGCCGTCTCCCTGGTGTTCACAAAGGTAAGGACGCTTTCGTTCTCGTCCACCAGCTCCTTGATGCGACGGACCCTCGCAGCCGTGGCTGGGAGCGTGGAAAGCTTTGTGGCGAGCTCCTCGTCTTCCGGCGCGGGAAGCGGATATTCAACCACGATGTCGAACCCCTTGACGGCGACGGCGTCGACAATCGTGTAGGGCCTGCGGCCGCACAGATAGCGGCCGATATCATCGGCGTCGCCCACCGTGGCCGAGAGGCCGACGCGCTGGAACTCCCCCGCGAGCGCCACGAGGCGCTCAAGACCCACGGAAAGCTGCATGCCGCGCTTGTCGGAGAAAAGCTCATGGATCTCGTCGACAACAACCGTCGCCACGGAGGACAGGTGCCCCCTCATGACCTTCCCCATGAGCATGGACTGGAGCGTCTCCGGAGTGGTGATTAGCAGGTCTGGGGGTGAAAGTGCCTGCTTGCGCCGCTGGTGCTGCGTGGTGTCCCCGTGGCGGACGTCGACCGTGAGGCCAAGGTATTCGGCCCACCATTCAAACCGGGTCAACAGGTCCCTGTTAAGCGCCCTCAGCGGCGCTATGTACAGCGCCTTGATGCCCCCTGCATTCCCCTCGTCCCGCTGGGCAAGCATCCGCGAAAATACGGGCATGACCGCGCTTTCCGTCTTGCCAGAACCGGTTCTCGCGATGACAACGACATGCCTTCCCTTGAGGATGGGCGGTATAGCCCGTTCCTGTGGCAGGGTCTCGTTGTCAAATCCCCTCGCCTGCAGGGCATCCCGGAGCCGAGGATGAAGGAGGGAGAATGAGCCGGCCATACAGTGCAGCTAATGGCAGGTGGCATATAAATATATGGTACACGACACCGCAGGCACCATCCACATTCCTAAAGCGAAAGGGCCACCTATTCATTATGACGGCCGCCCCCCTACGGCAGCATGGTGAGACCATGACCAAACAGTATATCACAATGGCCCTCGTGCTCGTCCTGTTGGTGGCGTGCATGACGGCACCGGCGGGTGCGCGACCGTCACCCTGCCGGTCCCCGGCCACACAGGGTGGCATCGACGCCGGAAAATGCTATGTCTCCTTTTCCCAGGGGCTTGCGGCGTTCCTTTCCGCCGCCGAAGCGGCCGACGCCGAAGGGACGCCGCAGGAGCGCCTAGACGCACTTGAAGGGGCGCTCATGAAGGGGGCGCG
>JAHKLV010000196.1 GCA_020854925.1 Candidatus Methanofastidiosia archaeon
CCCCTTCGGCGGCACGATGACACCTGCCGTTCCCGTGACCGTCTCCATGAGCACGGCCGCAATGGATTCGGGGCCCTCTCGCTCGATGACCGCACCCACATACTCGGCACAGGCGAGCGAGCATGACCCCCTGCGCAGGCCAAACGGGCAGCGTGTGCAGAAGGGTTCCGGCACATGGACAATGCCCGCACCGTGCGCAGGATACTGCCGTGGCGCCCGTGGTGGGTGCCCGGCACAGCCGGCGACACCGGACGACCCGTGATACGAGGCGTACCGGGCCACGATGCCGGGAGCCTGCCGGACATCCCGCGCCACGGAGATGGCGGCATCCACGGCCTCGGCGCCGCCGCACGAAAAATACACGGCACCAAAGGAGGGCGGCAGGAGCGAGCAGAGCGCCTTGGCCAAGCGGGTACGCACCGCACACCCGTAGTCGGCGCTCACAAAGGCATATGCCTTGGCCTGGTCGGCGATGGACGCCGTTATCCCGCTATCGCCGTGCCCGAGATTCGTGGAGACAAGCTGTGATGACAGGTCCACATACCGTGTCCCGGCGGTATCCCACAGGTAGATGCCCTCGGCGGCGGATACCGTGAAGGGGGATTCCTGGCCGCGCGTGAGCCACGGCCTGAGCACGAGCCTGCGCTCCTCGCAGGGCAAAGGGGGGGATGGTGGCTCCATGGGCCCACCTATGGTGCGCTGCGCAGGGGTGAAAGACCCCAGAGCGCCCGCATACGGTCCGTGCAGCCGCGCGCGACGGCAAGGGCAACGACGGTGTTGGCAATTATCGAAAGGGTCACCGCAGGAAAGATGGCTACCCACGTCTCGCCGAAGAGGCTGATGTCCCCCTTGAGGAAGATGGACACCGAGAGAGCGATAAGGCCCGAGGTGAACACGTACCTGCTCAGCTGCCCGCCCACGATCGCGAGGTCGAGGCGGGTCCGCCGGGCGAGGATATACGTGAAGAGCGCCATGCATCCGTCCCCGATGCCAGCCGCCATCTCTATGTAGGGCTGGCCGGTCCACAGCGATGCGCCGACGCCCTTGATAATGCCTGTTGCAAAGGAAACGCCGGGGGGAAAGAGCACCGCCGATACGGATACGGGTGTCGAACCGAGGTTCGGATTGCCAAAGTGCATGGGTACCTTAATCATCGTCGCAAGCAGGGCCAAGGCACCAAAGATCCCTGCATAGGCAAGTGTCGTTGTTTTCATAGATTCATTCCTCCGGTCCGACCGCACCGGCACGAAGCGTATGCTCCGCCGACGCGAGGACGCTGTTGTTGTCATAGCCAGTTGGGTCGATGGTACCCTCCCGCTTTTGGCGGACGACTTCTCGGGCGAGCAGCGGCAGCGCGCGCACGATGTTGTCCACGATGGTGACCGTGGCTGCCCGGGCCGTCCGGGACAAAGGATTAAGGTCGATGGCGATGACCTGCACACCACAGGCGAGAAGCGCCTCGGCGCGGTCACCGTCCTCCAGGGGTGTCATGACGACATCGGCATCCCCGATGCCGAGGGGGTCCACCGTGGCGCGATGCGAGGCAAGACCGGGGATGCGACCCCCCTCCTGCCCCCGTACCACGACGCCCGGATGCCGGGACGCAAAGGCAGAACGGATGGCCGCCTCGCGCCGGGATGACCAATAGAAGAGATTTATCTCTATGTCTGCCCCGCACGCACCCGCAACATCCACCACGTCGTCCATGGCAAGCGCGCAGACGTTCCCGTTCACGGAAAGCACCGGATGGCGCGCGCGAAGAAGGAGCGACGCGGCCGCTCGCACCGCCTCCTCGGCAAAGGGGTGGGTCCGTTCACCCAGAAGATAGTCAAAGGCCTCCCCGCGTCCATGGGCAATGAGGCCTGCCGGTGTGGCCACCGATGCCTCAACGGCGTTCACGAGCCGCTCGCGAAGAAGGAGCGACGCGTAGCGTGGATGGGTCGGCGGGACGGTCATGCGCCAGCCCCCACGGTGGTGACGTCGGTCTGTGCGCCGAGGCGGGAAAGGATGTGTTTGGCTAGCGCTGCCTCTCCCGGCACACAGCAGCAAAACACGGATTCGCCCAGCATGGCCTGGGCGGGGGGAAGTGAGAGGACAGGGAAGAGCGTGTCAAGCGCAGCGGCGACCCGGGGGGTACACAGCGGGCCGGCTCGTGCAGAGCGAAAAGAAAGCTCCATGGCGCGCTCAAGAGTGGGAAGGCGACCAAGCTCCGACAGGCATGCGTCGCCGGACTGGGCGAGGGTATGAGACACCGACGGGTCCGCAAGCACGCCGGCAGTGCTGACAGGGCCGAACGTGCCACAGACCACCGTCACGTCCTCGGCGGGAATCGGCGAACAGGCCCCCCAAAGGCCGGGCTCCCTGCGGACTAACGCACCGCCGTGGCGAAGGGTGACGACATCGCCGCGCCCGCCGCCGGTGACGACGTCCGCCTCATATGCCAGCTCCCAGACGGGGGGTCGCCGGTCGGCGAGGCGGGAAAGGCACTGGGCCGCCGCCACGGCCGTAGAGGCGCTCATGCCATACCCGCACCCTACGGGCAGGGCTGGTTCGATCGAAAGGGAGACCGCATACGCCACGTCGCAGTATGCCTCCATGCGACGGGCCACGTGGGAAACGACCGATATGTCGCACGGGACCCCCCGTGCCTGCGCCACGACCGCCCAGCGACGGGACGGCTCTGCGTGCATATGGACACTGACACCTGCTTTAACACAGATGCCAAATCCCCGCGAACCCGGCATCCCGTTCCATGAATCGGTACATGGTGCAAAAAACCCGGTAAGGGCGCCGCCAACCGTTGCAGATGCTTCCATAAGCCGGGAGTTTCCCCCGGGAAGAAAGACCTTTCATATACAGAACATACGGATTTCCTTGCAAGACTATATTCCCTATTCACAATCTCTATAATGACACCGGGAAAGGGGTTCCCATGCAGGATACCATGAAAGAATCTCGCTATCCCTTTCTTGAAGGGAAACGCATCGTGCTGTGTGTGACGGGCAGCATCGCGGCCGTGGAGACGGTACGGCTTGCGCGGGAGCTGCGCCGCCGCGGAGCCGTCGTACATGGCGTCATGAGCGCCGCCGCCCAAGACATCCTCACGCCGGCAGCGCTTGCCTTTGCCACCGGAGGCGACGTCGTCACCGCCATCTCGGGACAGGTAGAGCACGTGGCCCTGTGCGGGTCGGGCCCGGGACGTGCAGACTGCATCGTGGTCTGCCCCTGCACCGCCAACACCGCGGCAAAGATTGCGGCGGGCGTCGCCGATACGCCCCCGACCCTCTGTGTGGCAACGGGGCTTTCGCACATGCCGGTCATCGTCGTGCCGGCAATGCACGAATCCATGGCCGGATCCCCTGCGCACGCACGGGTGCGAAAGGAGCTTGGCGGCATGGGGATACACCTCCTCGACGGCCCGGTAGCGGAGGGAAAGCACAAGATGGCCCCGCTTGAAGACATCATCGCCGCCGTGGGCAGGGCCGTGGGGCCGCATGACCTTGACGGTGCTACGGCGGTGGTGACCGCCGGTTCGACCATGGTGCCGATTGACGGCATACGCCACATCGCCAACAGGAGCACCGGAAAGATGGGGGTGGCGATGGCGCGCGAGCTCCACCGCCGGGGCGCCGACGTCGTCCTCGTGGCGGGGATGATGGAACCCCAGCACGTCCCCGTGCCGGTGATACGGGCAACACAGCCCGGGGAGGTGCAGGAGGCGCTGCTCGCGTGCCCAGAGCGCGACATCTTTGTCATGGCCATGGCGGTATCCGACTTCACCCTTGAGCCGGTGCAGGGCAAGCTTGACTCCCACCGGGAGCACACCATCACGCTTCGCCCCGCAGAAAAGATTCTCTCCGCCCTCCGCAGGCGGACACAGGGATGTGTGGTGGGGTTCAAGGCGGCCTACGGCGTGACGGACGAAGGCCTTGCAGAGGCGGCGGGGCAGGCACGGTCGGCATCGGGGGCGGACATCGTGGTGGCAAACGACGTGGGACGTCCTGACAGGGGGTTTGCCGCATCCACCAACGAGGTGTGCATCGCTGACGCCACCGGAGGCGTATCGTGTGTCCCCCTTGCCGGCAAGGACGTCATCGCCGCACGGATTGCCGACGCCATCGTCAGG
>JAHKLV010000076.1 GCA_020854925.1 Candidatus Methanofastidiosia archaeon
ATCGGGTCGGTGTGCACATACGGGGACCTGGCGCGGCCCGACTATGAGCACAACGACGAGCTCCTGATACTGTGGGGCATAAACAAACATGAGACGGCCCTTCCCGAAGGCCTGCGCATTGACAGCGCACGAAAGCGCGGAGCGGACCTAATAGTCATAGACCCCGCCCCCACCCGCCTGGCCAGGACGGCCGACCTGTGGATCCGCCCACGGCCGGGTACCGACCTTGCCCTGGCACTCGGTATGATATCCTCGCTCATAGCTGAGGGACTGCACGACACGCAATTCATAGCACGGCATACCACGGGATTCGAGCGCCTGAGCGAACACGTGGCGCCGTACACGCCCGCGTGGGCTGAATCGGTGACAGGTGTCTCTGCCGCGACAATACGGGACCTGGCGCGAAGGTACGCAACGGCGCAAAAGGCGAGCATCGCCTCGGGAAATGGGATTGAGCACTCGGTGCACAATGTGCAGTGCGCCCGGGCATTGGCCATCCTTCGTAGCATAACAGGAAAGATAGGGTCGCCGGGCTGCGATGCCTTTTGGGACTTTTCACCGGGAAGAATCTTGGGCACACGGGAAATACTTGCATCTAACGCCCTTTCCGAATCCTCTCGGTCCGCATTCCTCAACAAGGGCCTCGGCCTCCTGCCCATGATGCCCTTTGCCCTGCACCAGCGGCTGACGGCAGCAATGAAGGACGGCGTGCCGTATCCGGTGAGGGGTGCCTTTGTCATGGGCAGCAATCCCCTGCACACCTGGCCCCGTTCCCCGGATGTCTTCACGGCATTTGCATCCCTCGACTTCCTCGTGGTGGCGGACCATTTCATGACCCCCACGGCTGCGCTTGCCGACGTCGTGCTCCCCGTGGCAACATATCTCGAGACCGACTCGCTTATTACGGGGGAGTTTGTCCCCGAGACGCGGGTTATCCAAAAAATCTGCACCATCGGCCAGAGCAGGTCGGATTGTGCCATTTTCATAGAGCTTGCCAAGCGTATGGGGCTCCCGTATGGATGGGATACGGAATCAGAGGCACTCGACAGCGTCCTTCGTCCAACGGGTGCGACCTACCAGGACCTCAAGAAGGTAGGCGGACTGCCCACACACATGCGCTACGCCGAATCGCTGCAGGACCTGGCAACGCCCACGGGCACCATCGAGCTTTATGCCACCCTGCTTGAGCGGTCGGGACACGACCCGCTTCCCGTATACCGGAACCCCTGGGAAGGAACGGATACGACGGCATACCCCCTTACCCTCACCTCATGGAAACGCTCACCGTATGTCCATTCCGGGAACAGGCAGATACCTGAACTGCGCCGCCGCCATCCGGACCCGATAGCCCTCATACAAAAGGACACGGCCGAGTCATACGGAATACGGGACGGCGAGTGGTGCACCATCACCACGGCCAACGGTTCAATGGTACATCGGGCACAGGTACATGACGACATGGCGCCGTCAACCATCGTGGCCGAGCATGGATGGTGGTATCCCGAACGGGAGTCACCGTTTGACGGATGGGACGACGCCAACATCAACGTCCTGACATCCAACGGGGATGTGAAAGGAAGGGAAGTGGGTACGGCCATGCTGCGCGGCATACCCTGTGCGGTCGCCCCGGGAAGACCACCAAAAAAAGCGGGCAACCCCGTCAAATCCTGAATCGGAGCATGCCGCAGGCATAGTCGTCTGCAGCGCCTGTTACCGCGTCAAATAGCATGGCGCGCTTCTTCGTACCGTCGTCGTACACGACAACCCAGTAGGGATAATAGATACGCCGCGTCTGCCAGATGTTGCAGTCGTTGAAAAGCTGTATGCAAGCACGCGCCTCCTTTTCCGTCACGATGCCGGCGATGAGTGCCTCGGACTCCACATACTCCTCGTTGATGTCGAGCACGAGGCGCTTGATGCGCTTGTCAAGAGGGGAATCCACGAGGTCAAGGGCAATGGACGCGTGCACCTCCCTGTTGTCCCCTGCCATGCGGTACGAGGCGAGACGCTTGTCCCGCAGGGACTCCACGAGCGCCACCACCTTTTTTGGGGTGAGGTGTAGCTCACGCTCGATATCCTGGTAGGTCGCATGCTCCCGGCGCACCAGATACCGCAGGAGGGTGCGTTCGTCCTCCTTGAGGCCCACGAGCTCACGAAGGCCCCGTGTCCGGGAGGGTGGGGACGCCTTGCAGAGCAGCTCGCACGTGATGGCATCGACATAGGCTGCAAGCGAGGCGTACTGCTTTTTCTTTTTGGGATAATAGTCAAAGACAACCTCCCAGAGGGGGTAGTAGACGAGGTAGTGGCATACGATTGTCTCTTTCGGGCCAAAGAGCCGCTTGCGCTTTTTCTTCTCGGCCAGTTCGGCGATGCCGTCGATGCCAATATGCTCGACGACCACACGCTCCCGTGAATACTCGATGTCAGGACTGAGCTCCTCTTCGTCATAGGTGGCAAGGGCGAGGGGCGGGGGCATCGCCTGCGGCGTCTCGACGACGACGAGACCACGCGATTCCTCTGTGGGATCAATCTGCCACGGCGCCAGAGGCGGCACATCCTGTTGGCTGACCTCAAAGAGAACGGGGGTGTCATCGAGTGAAAGGACTGGTTCAGCAGGTGCAGGTGAGACGACATCACCATCTGCCTCGGGTTCGTCCGGTGCGGTGGGGGCTTCAGGGGGGAGATCCTGTTCCGGCACCACGGGCACCGCCTCCACCTCACGCTCGATGCGCTGCTCGAGGGCGAGTTCGTTGAGGATTTCAGAGGGGTCTATGGGTATGCCATACTCCTCGGCGACACCGACGATAAAGGCGACGATGGCGTCCTCGTCACCGGGGTCGTACCGTTCCTCAATAAGCTGCTTGATATTCTCTTTGACAATCTCTGGCTCGATGTCCAGGGTGGCCGTGCGCTCGCGCCCCTCATGCTGCGAGATGCGGGGGCGGATGAGGGCGAGGAACGCCCGGGATGTCTGCTCCTGCTTGTCGCCGATAAGCGTCATGCCGATGGGCAGTGCCTTGATGAAGCGAGGGTCCTTGTAAAGGGCGGGCATCTCAGAGGGCATCCGCCGTATGACCGCCTTGATGTCATCGTCGTAGACGAGCTTGTGGCAGATGAGGACGTCGGTCTGGGAGAGGACCCGAGAGTCGATGGCGGCAGGTTGCTGGGTGGCCAGGACTAGCGAGCACCCCGGTTGCCGACCCTGGCGCACGTACTCGATAATCGAGTCTGTGGCTGCCGTCTTCTGCCCTGAGGCAGGCACGAGGATGTGCGCCTCGTCAATCATGAGCCAGGTTACAGGGATGCTGCCAAAGACGTCCTTGAGATTGCCGGTGGCCTCGTGACGCGAGACCATCTTGCGGGTATTGAGCAGGTTACGGGCGATGATGCCCACCACGAGTGCCCGGACGTTGTCGCCAAGGAATGACACGTCGATAACGGACACGATGCCGCGCCGCGAAAGGTCTCCCAGCTTCGTGCCCTCCTTGTCGAAGATGCCCCACTCGTCCGCACCGCTGAGTCTGGCGATGAGCGCCCTCCTCGTTGTCTGCTTGAACCCCTGCTCTGCAGAGTTGATGGTCTCTTCCTGTATGATGCAGTCTATAAGGTCGACGATGTTGTAGTCATCCCCCTTGCCGGGTATCTCGACATCGTCTGTGGCGGTGTACCCGTCGCGCACGCACGACACCGCCCGGTCGAGCAACAGTCCCATGGTATCGAATCGGTCGATGCTAAAGGTAAGGCACCATTCCTCAACGGAAATCTCGGAGGGACGAAGCGAAAACGTGTGGTCGTAGGTGTCCTTAGGGGACCCTTCTATGAATCCTGCGGGAAGAAAGACCTGGACGTTGGAAAATCCCTTTGCTGAAAGGCCCC
>JAHKLV010000122.1 GCA_020854925.1 Candidatus Methanofastidiosia archaeon
GAGCTTGCGGGGGGTGGCACGCTCACCAAGGTAGTAGTGTGAGAGTATCATGACGAAGATGAGATTGATGTTGACAAGCAGGGAGGACTTGATGGCCGTTGTCCTGTCGATGCCTAGGTATTGGAGGAGAAATCCTCCTGCATTGAAAACCCCCATCAGGTAGAGATACCTGTTTCTCAGGAGCGACGAGGTAAGGCGCCTGCGGACCGCACAGAAGACCACGGTGGAGAACAGGGCGGCAAAGAGGAATCGTATGATGGCGAAGGGAACGGGGTCGACGTGTTCGAGGCCCATCTTGATGGCGACAAATGAGGAACCCCAAAAAAGGGTCGATGCGAGCGTCGCCGCCTCCCCCTTCCTCGAACCAAACATTTTCGAGGACTTTCTACCGGATTATTTAATGGTTTCTATGACGCGGGCAAGCGTTGAAAGGTCGGAAAGGATGTAGTCGGTGGCGTCGGTAAGCGTCCCCGTCTGTGTTCGGTCCATGAGGACGGTGTGCATGCCCACCTCCTTGGCGCCACGCACGCACTCGGGGCTGTTGTCCACAAAGAGCGCCTCGTCAGGCTCGCATCGGGCGAGGTTCAGGGCGATGCGGTAGATTTCCTGGCCCGGCTTGCTGTGTCCCACCTTTTCCGATATCACCACGTGGTCGAAGAAGGCCTCGAGGCCGAGCCGGAGAATCTTTTCCCACTGCTTGACGGACCGTCCGTTCGTGATGACGTTCAGGCTGAGCCCCCTCTGCTTGAGCTCGATAAGTGACGGCACGCTGTCACGATACGGTGCCATGTTGGCAAACTTCGTATTATGGTAGGCGATGATACCGGCGGCGACGATCTTGTCGTTTTTCTCACCCATCACCTCCTCCACGAGAAGGTCGAAGTGGTGGGGGTGATTTGATCCCCTCCGCTTGATGACCTCGCTGAGTCGGAGAAATGCCACATCGGGTTTAAGGGCGAGCCCTTTGTCCGTCATGGCCTGCACGGCGGCACGCCTCGCGAGCGTCGCAAGGCGTGTCGTGTTGTGCAGGGTGTCATCCAGGTCGAAAAAGACCGCCTTAATCATACACATAAGAAAGGGAAAAAAGATTAAAAATGTATGGTACTGCCGTCGGAGAGGCGTGCGGTCACCGTGCCGTCTGAAGTCACCGTCCCTAGGTCGTAGGTGACGTGGTGCCGCGAGAGGATGGCACGTGCCACCGGCGCATCGGCGGGGTCCACGATGACAACGAATCCCACCCCCATGTTGAAGGTACGGTACATCTCCGTATGGTCGGCGCCGGCGTAGTGCTGGATGACCTGGAATACCGGAAGCGGCGGGGGCATGGACAAATCGAATCCGATACCCTCCTTGAGGCGCTTGAGATTGCACAGGCCCGAACCGGTGATGTGGGCAAGCCCTGAAGGACGTACCTTCTCAAGAAGGTCGAGTACCGCCTTGACATAGATGCGCGTCGGTTCGATGAGGAGGAAGTATTCCTCCTTGGGCACGGCCTTGCGTGCCAGGGTGAGGCCGTTGGAGTGTATGCCTGAGCTTTCGAGGCCCAGGACGACATCCCCCGGTTTTATGGCAACCCCTGTGATGATACGGTCCTTGTCGACGATACCCACCGCCGTACCCATGAGGTCGAATCCGTCACCGTCCCCCGTAAGAAGATCTGGCACCGTGGCGGTCTCGCCGCCGATGATGGAGACCTCCGCCTGGCGGGCACCCTCGAGGAGCCCCTTGCCTATCTCCGCCATGAAGGCGGGGTCTGGCCGCTGGATGGAGATGGTGTCCACAAAGGCGATGGGGGTAGCGCCGATGCAGATGATGTCGTTGACGTTCATTGCCATGAGGTCGATGCCCAGCGTGTCGTACGTGCCGAGCTCCTTGGCCACGAGGACCTTCGTACCGACGCCGTCGGTGGAGATGGCAAGGGCACGGTCGCCCAGGTCGACAAGGCCTGAAAAGTGGCCGAGCCCCACAAGGGGCGCCCCTACCTTGCCTTCGCGTAAGGAGAGCGTCTTTTTGACATAGTCCCCAATGGAGGCAACGGCCTCCTCTTCCTTGCTGATATCGACACCGGCCGACGCATAGTCCATGGCGGTCATGGGGACACCCCCAGGATGCGCATGGCAAGGTAGGCGGCGTTCTGGCCGTTTCCGATGCCCACACAGGCCACTGGCACGCCTTTTGGCATCTGCACGATGGAGAGGAGGGCGTCAAGCCCTCCAAGGGCGGCCGCCACCGGCACCCCGATGACGGGGCGGGTGGTCTGGGATGCAAGCACCCCCGGCAGTGCCGCAGATAACCCCGCGATGGCGATAAACACCTTGACGTCGCCACGGCGCGCAAGCTCTGCGACCCGCTCGGGGTCGCGGTGGGCTGACGCCACCTCGACGGCGTACGACACACCGTGCTCTTTGAGGACCGCCTCGGCCTTTTCGACCACCGGCATATCCGAGGTGCTTCCCGTGACGATGAGGATGTCCGCCATGTGGGTTACAGCTCCAGGTGCATACGGTGGTCGTCCTGCGGTTCGAAAGATGAGCCGTTGACGCGAATCTGTACGGCGTGCGCAATCTTTTGCGCCCGAGCCTTGGCTTCCTGAGCCGTGTCGGCAAGTGCCAGGGCAACGCCCATCCTGCGGTGGAGCCGGGCCTCTGTCTTGCCGAAGAACCGTATGGCCGACTCCGGGTACATGTTCATGGCGTTGTACAGGTTGCCAAACTCCGCATCCCATCCCGCATGCGGGGACTTGATGACATGGGACGCACCCGGCTTGAGCGGCTCGATGACGTTAAAGCCGTCGCGCTTGAAGGAGGGCACCGGCAGGCCGAGGACGGCGCGCACGTGAAGGCCCTGCTCCGAAAAGCCCGGAGGATGGGTCATCATGGTGACCATTCCTGTGTCGTGGGGGCGAGGGGATATCTCGTTTGCCCAGACGTCGTCCCCCTTTACGAAGAGCTCGCAGCCGAAGAGGCCGAGGCCGCCGAGGGTGTCCGTTATCTTTTGGGTGGTCTTGTAGATGTTCTTCTCCGCCTTCTCGCTCACTTCTGCCGGCTGCCAGGAGGCGTGGTAGTCGCCCTCTATCTGGTAGTGGCCCACGGGCTTGGGGAAGGTGGTGACAATCTTTCCGTTCTCGTCGAAGTGCCTGATGGCAAGTTCGGTGACCTCGATGTCAAAGTCGATGTGCTGTTCCACGATGACCCAGTCTCCCTGGCCGCGCGCCTTTGTATTGGCCGCCTTCCATGCCTTCTCGACGTCTTCCGGCGTTGCGACGAAGTAGGAGCCGTAGCCCGACGAGGACATGATGGCCTTGGACCAGCACGGGTATCCGACCTTTTCACAGGCGTCCCTGAGCTCGTCAAGCGAGCGGGCGTAGGCGTACTTGGATGCCTTGACGCCGGCCTCCTTCGTTATCATCTCGCGGGACCGCTCACGGTGCATGGTGATGTAGGTTGCCCGGGCGTTGGGGATGATGTTCCAGCCGTCGTCCTCAAGCTCCTGGAGCGTGTCGAGACTGATGGCCTCAATCTCGGGGATGATGGCATCAGGTTTTTCGTACTCGATGAGCGAGCGCAGCGCGCCGGCGTCCTGCATGTTGATGGTGTAGGCCCGGTGTGCGACCTGCTGGGCGGGTGCGCGGCCGTAGCGGTCTACGGCCACGGTCTCGATACCGAGACGCTGCGCCTCGATGACGACCTCCCTGCCGAGTTCGCCTGATCCGAGCATCATTATCTTTGCCGTGTTCTTGGTAAGGGGCGACCCGAGGACGTCCCTCTTCTTGCGTTCATACTTTGCCATGTGCTACAACTCCACGATTATGTCTCTATCCTTCCAATGCCGGGGATCCAGTCGATGGTCTTGCCGATGAGGCCCCGTTCTTCACGGTACTTGAAAATATCACGAGCGAGGGATGCCTGTTCATACCGCTTAGCAAGGAGCGCCTTGCTGCCGATGTCCTTGCGGTGGAACAGCTTCCATGATGAGGTGATGTGTGCGCACGCCTTTTCGGCGATGTCTCCCGCCTCCTCGATGGTCTCGGCGGC
>JAHKLV010000080.1 GCA_020854925.1 Candidatus Methanofastidiosia archaeon
AGGGCAAGCACTTCATCTCCACGAACAAGGCCCCCCCCGCCATTGCCTACAAGGAGCTCAAAGGCCTTGCAGACAAGAACCACGTCTACTACGGCTACGAGGGCACGGTGCTTTCGGGAACGCCCGCCATCAGCCTTGCCATCGACGGCCTGCCCGCGACGTCCTTCGCCTCGGTCAGGGGCGTGCTCAACGGCACGACCAACTTCATGCTCGAGCGCATGGAGCTTGACGGCATGGGCTTTGACGAGGCGCTCGCCATGGCACAATCACTGGGCTATGCCGAATCCAATCCTTCCGCCGACGTGGACGGATGGGACGCCTGCGCCAAGGTGGTGATCCTTGCCAACAACATCCTTGGGGCAAACATCACGCCGGAGGATGTCTCCGTTACCGGCATGCGCACCGTTACGCTTGAGGACGTGAAAAAGGCCAAGGCACAGGGCAAGCGCATCAAGATGGTGGGTTCTGTCATGTACAATGGCAGTGGCGCCATCAAGGCAAAGGTCTCCCCCGAGGTGCTGGACGCCGATGACCCGCTCTACAGCATCAAGGGTGTCAACAACGCCATCGCGTTCGAGACCGATACCACGGAGACGGTCACCGTCATCGGTCCCGGTGCCGGAGGGCGCTCGGCCGGCTACGCCATGCTCTACGATCTCGTAGAGCTCCACCGCCGCCTTGAACCCAGCCTCTGACGAAAGCATTATATGCTTTCCTTTCCCTCTTTTTTTCATGTATTCCCCTTCCTTGCGCCGATTCTGCGGATTCTGCGGCCTTGGGGCTCCGCTTCTTGCAGGCTTTGCCATATGGCGCGCCATATCGTTAGCACCATCCTTTTCCTGGCAGCACAACTGGCTGAGCGACCTCGGCGTCATGGACGGCCCCGCCATCTGGTTCAACACGGGGCTTGTCCTTGCCGGCATCGGATTCCTGTTCCTTCTGGCTGGCATGCAGGACTACCTCCCTGCGCGCCGCGCCTACCGCACATCGCTCGTTATATTGGGGGCGAGCGCCGTGTCCCTCATGGGCGTGGGTGTCTTTAGCGAGGATGCGGGAAGGATACACTACTACGTCTCCGTCCTTTTTTTCTCACTTGCTGGCATTGGATTCATTGCCCTTGGCATCTCTGAGTGGGCCGCCGGCGTGCGAACGAGAGGGTTCGCCATAGCCGCACTGGGCGCAGGCGTCGCCGTGAGCTGGGCCATACCGTGGCCCGGTACGGCCGGTGCCCTCCCCGAGGCGGCGAGCGCTGTGTGCATCGGGGCGGCTGCCATGATGTACGGCGCCCTGCTCATCGGTTCCGTCTGCCCCGTAAAGGCACGCCGTTCATCCTGACCCCCTGTGGTGCTGCAGCGCATCGCTTTTCGGAGGGATATCCCACGGATTGCGGCATGCGGTGCCCCTATAAGAAAATGTCAGGATGGTGCTTTATTTGGAAAAAAATACTACTATTTCAATTTATTCTTGTACCACGTAACCGATACATTTATATATCCACATGCATAGCATGCATACCCAGTAGTTAACAGTGTGTAGTATCTAAGAGCATATCTTTGGAGATTCACGTGGTTATATAATGGGATTACACGATAAAAGAGGTGAAAATCCATGGGATATGACGATCGAAGACCAAGCAGGGATTTTGGTCCACGCGAGATGCACAAGGCAACATGTGCAGACTGCGGAAAGGAATGTGAAGTTCCGTTCAAACCGTCTGAGGACAGGCCGGTCTATTGCCGCGACTGTTACCAGAAGCACAGGAAATACTAATCTTATTACAGATTAATTATTTTCCTTCTTTTTCTTATGATATGGTGGCTAACGCCACCAAGATTTTTGTACACGTTTGGCAAAGAGTACGTATTCTCGCTGCTGCAGCAAATGGCTAGCTGAAACGCAGACGACACACGGTGCACGCCTTTCAGATGAAAAACGGTGGATTCAATCGCTAAGTCAGAGTGATACCCTGGTGCTCTCCTTCAGGACATCAAGGACCACAGACGTATTGGTGCGCTCCACGTACTCGAGGGTCTGGATTTCCTTTACGAAGGTGTTGAGATGCTTCCGATTCTCGAATCTCCCGACGATGACCGCATCAAAGTCCCCGGTGATATCGTACACGCCCACGAGATTCTCGTGCTTGGCAAGCTCTGCCTCGACATCACGAAGCTTTCCCTTTGCAATATTAAGAAAGATGATGGCGCGAAAATCGAATCCCACCTTCTCGGCACATATCTCGGGGATATACCCCTTGATGACGCCCTGTTCCTCCATGCGCTTGACACGATGCGAGACGGTACCGACAGAAATACTAAGCATCTGGGCTATCTCACGAAACGAGAGCCGGGCGTCCTTGTTGAGCACACGGATTATGTCCTTGTCTACCTCGTCTATGGTCATGCTGCCACCTTGTCAGAACTCAAGATCCTCATCATAGCATACGCTCAGCCGGGAATCTTTCATCACGCGATTACGTTCGTGTGGAATCATTATAAATCTTTCCAATAAATGAGCGCATTTCTGCCCAAACGGCTAAGGTATCTCGCTGTCTGCCACAATGGATGTGCCTGCCGCACCGTCGTACGCGTCCACGATGCGTTCGATGGATGAGATAACGGCGCGCTGGCCGCCCTTTCGCACAAAGGCGGCGGCCGCCTGCACCTTGGGTCCCATGCTCCCCTCGGGGAAATGACCCTCCTGCTGGTACCTTTTGACCTCCTTGAGCGTCATCCGGTCCAGGTCCTGCTCCTCCGCCAGGCCGTAATGCAGCTTCACCGTTTCCACATCGGTCATGAGCATGAGGGTGTGCGCCCCCACCACCTCTGCCAGCAGTTCCGCTGCAAGGTCCTTGTCGATGACCGCCTCGACGCCGCGCAGGCCGTCAAGGCCCCGGACCACGGGGATCCCCCCGCCGCCGGCTGCGATGACGACAGCGCCTGCATCCGTAAGCGAGCATATGGCTTCAGCCTCGCATATCTTCACCGGGGGAGGAGACGGCACCACGCGCCGGTATCCTCGTGAAAGATGCGGTGCGACATGCTCGATAGGCCAGCGCTTGAGCAGCGAAAGCCGCTGCGCCTCCCGCTGGGAATAAAAGGGCCCGACGGGCTTGGTGGGATTGCTAAACGCCTCGTGTGCAGGGTCCACGAGCACCTGGGTTATAACGGTCGCTACCGGAACCGCCAGCCCCCCTTTCCGAAGCTCGTTTTGCACTGCCTGTTGGAGCATGTATCCCACCTGGCCCTGCGTCATGGCCCCGAGCACATCCATGGGCTGCCCGGGGAGAAGCTCGTGCGCCTCCTCCTGCTGGATGAGAAGAGACCCCACCTGCGGACCGTTTCCATGGGTCAGAACGAGGCGCTCCCCCCTGCTGATGAGCTCGACAAGCTGCGGCGCAATCGTTGTTATGTTGCCATACTGCTCCGCAAACGTGCCGTGCTCGTGCGCCTGCTTGATGGCATTGCCCCCCAGTGCGATAA
>JAHKLV010000241.1 GCA_020854925.1 Candidatus Methanofastidiosia archaeon
ATGATCCTTCCCACCATCATCTCCATCTCGGAGGACGCCATACGCCAGGTCCCCCGCTCCTTCAAAGAGGGGTCCCTTGCCCTTGGTGCCACGAACTGGGAGACCATCTCTCGCACCATCGTACCGTCGGCGAAGTCCGGTATCCTCGCCTCGGTCATCCTTGGGGTGGGCCGTGCCATAGGGGAGACCATGGCAGTGGTGCTCGTTGTGGGAAACGTGGAGCAGATTCCCAAAAGCCTCTTTGACGCCGGCGAGCCGCTCACCTCCACCATCCTGCTCGAGATGGGCGAGGCTGCGGTGGGTTCGCTGCACTACAGCGCGCTCTTCGCCCTGGGAATCCTGCTTTTTGTCATGGTCATGGTGCTTAACATCATATCGAATGCGTGGCTTGGCAAGGGGGCTGGGCGCTATGGATAGGCATCACAAGGACCGTCTGATGAAGGGGGTGCTCTGGGGGGCAGCCCTGCTCACCATCGCCGTCCTCGTCCTTATCGTGGGATTCATCGTGGTCAAGGGCGCACCGGCCATCAGCTGGGAGTTCCTTACCGAAAAGCCGCTCCGCTCGGGGCGTCTTGGCGGCATCTGGCCTGCCATCCTCGGCACCATCTACCTTGCCGGTCTTGCCGTGCTCGTAGCGACGCCTATAGGCGTCGGGGGGGCGCTGTTCCTCACGGAATTCACCAAGGAAACGAAGTTCACGAAACTCGTGCGCTTTGGCGCCGACACGCTTAACGGCGTGCCGTCAATTATCTTCGGCCTCTTCGGCTTTGCCTTCCTCGTGTTCTACATGGGATTTGGCATCAGCATCCTGTCCGGCGGGCTTACCCTCGCCTTCATGATCCTTCCCACGGTGTTCCGCACTTCGGAAGAGGCCATACGGGCGGTGCCGCGCTGGGACAAGGAGGGAAGCTACGCCCTTGGTGCCACGAAGCTCCAGACCATCTGGCGCGTGGTGCTTCCCCAGTCGATATCGGGTATCGTCACGGGCATCATCCTTGGGCTTGGCAGGGCGGCGGGGGAGACGGCCCCCATTATCTTCACGGCGGCTATCCTTAATCCCATCATCCCCTCGTCCATCATGCACCCCACCATGGCGCTCCCGGCGCATTTGTACACCCTCACGTCAGAGGGTATCTCGATGGAAAACGCCTTTGGAACGGCGCTCGTGCTTATCGCCATGGTGCTGGCATTCAACTTTGCCATATCGATACTACGTAAGAAAAAAGCAATTCGCAGGTGAGAAAATGGTCAAAATGGAACTGTCCGGTGTCAATCTCTGGTATGGGGACTTCCATGCCCTCAAGGACATCGACATGAAAATATATAAGAACAAGGTGACCGCGTTCATCGGGCCCTCAGGGTGCGGGAAGTCGACACTCATCCGGTGCCTCAACAGGATGAACGACCTCATAGACCATGTCAGGATAGAAGGCAGCATCTCCATGGATGGGAAAAACATCTACGACAAGGACGTCGACGTCGTCACGCTGCGAAAGAACGTCGGCATGGTCTTCCAGAAACCGAATCCGTTTCCCATCAACATACATGACAATGTCGCGTACGGGCCCCGCCTTCACGGGGTGAAGGACAAGAAGCGGCTCGACGAGATCGTTGAGGAGAATCTCCGGGGCGCGGCGCTCTGGGGGGAGGTGCATGATATCCTTGATCGCAACGCCATGTCCCTTTCGGGAGGGCAGCAGCAGCGGCTCTGCATCGCGAGGACCCTGGCGGTCAATCCGGAGGTCATCCTCTTTGATGAGCCGTGCTCGGCATTGGACCCCCTGTCCACGGGAAAGATCGAGGATCTCATAACGCAGCTCAAGAAGGACTACACCATTGTCATCGTGACGCACAACATGCAGCAGGCGGCGCGCATCAGCGACTACACGGGGTACTTTTATCTTGGTCGCCTCATAGAGTTTAACAAGACGAAAAAGATCTTCACGAATCCGGATAATAAGGAGACTGAGAACTACATCACGGGGAAGTTTGGGTAGGTGGTATCATGACACGAAACAGGTACGAGCAGCAGCTCGCGGACATCAAATCCCGGACGACGAATCTGGGCAACAACGCCGAACGGCTTGTAGATCTTTCCATCAAGGCGCTCAAGGGACAGGACGCGGAGCTTGCCCAGCAGGTCATCAACATGGACAACGACCTTGACCATGACTACCTCAAGCTCGAGGAGCGCATCATGCGGGTCATTGCCATGCAGGCACCGGTGGCGGGGGACCTTCGCATGCTTCTTACCGCGCTCAAGAACGCCACGGACATCGAGCGCCTTGGCGACTATGCCAAGGACATTGCCGAGATAACGATAGCGCTCAAGGACCGGCAGTACTTCACGCCGCTCATCAACATCCCGAGGATGGCGGAGATAGCCATAGAGATGGTCAGGATGAGCCTTGACGCCTTCGAGAAGGAGGATGCGGCGCTTGCGGGGGAGGTCTATCCCCGCGACGACGAGGTGGACGCGCTCTTTTCCCGGACCTTCAGGACGCTTACCACGTACGTCTTTGAAAATCCCGGGAACATCGAGCAGGCGTTCAACCTCATGCTCGTTGCACGCCACCTCGAGCGTGTCGCAGACCATGCGCTCAACATCGCCAACAGGACCATCTACATGGAGAAGGGAGACATCACCTTTATCTGATTTGGAAGGGCGATATATGGGTATTTCCATCCTGGCGTAGGTTTATATATTGTGGGGACAATATATACGCCAGGTGTTTTTCCATGCTGCTCAAGAGGATTCTCCCTTTTTTTGCCTTGATTCTGGCCGTCTTTTTGGTGGTGAGTCTCCGCGGCGCTGGTTCCCTTGATGCGGACCTTCTGGCAGAGGTGCAGATTGAAGGGTCCGCATCAGGCTTCGTCTCGCTCTATCCTTCAGATGCCCCCAATGGTGCCTACTTCTCCCATCTTTCCGGTGAGGGCGAGTACGAGCTTCGCATCGAGTCCCTTTCCCGCGGCGTGAATCCCAAGGCGTACACCGTCATAGAGGATATCTTCGTCATCGCCAACAACGGGAGCGTGCCTGTATCCATCGTGGCTGAGAAAATCGGGGACCATGCGGACTTTG
>JAHKLV010000176.1 GCA_020854925.1 Candidatus Methanofastidiosia archaeon
CGGGCCGCGCACGGAAGAACCGTCCATCATCTCCGACTGGGAGTACTTCCCCGACCGCACCCGGTATGCCTCCGTGGTAGCGGGCGCGTATTACGCGGGACGCCTCCCCGTGACCGAATACCTTCATCAGGAACGACGCCAGGCAACCTGTTTTGTCATCATGGAGGTGGACCCGTCATACCACACGCCGGTGGGCGTCTGGCGGGTACGGACCATCCTTCGTGACGCGCTTGCCCTGCCCCCGGTGCGCTGCGAAAGCATCGAGGCCGCCTTCGACTCGTTACGCACCGTCCTTGTCAATCCCCCTGGCGCATACCTGGCATCATCCCAGCTCCTGCATTTCTCATCCAGGCAAAAGGTCCTTGACGAATGGCTCTGAGGATCTGGTCGTCTGTAGTGGTCACGACCTCACATCCCCATGTATCCACTTATGGGTAATATACCAAAATGTTTTTAATGCATGCAATGTGCTTCGCTCATGCAATCGCGGGATGTGGCTTTACGTGCCTCCTTTACGGCACTCGTCTTCATAGCTACTGCCATCATTCCTCCCATTCCCATCTCGGCAACAGGGGGATATCTTAACTTTGGTGAATCAGTCATTTTCATCAGCGCGCTCCTCTTCGGGGGCGTTACCGGCGGATTTGCCGGCGGTGTCGGGGCCGCGCTTGCCGACCTGGCGCTCGGATTCGGATCGTTTGCACCCATAACGCTTGTGGTGAAGGGTGTGGAAGGGTACCTTGTCGGTGTCATCGGCCAGGGCGCGCCCATGCGTCGCAGGCTGCTTGCCGTCATCGTGGGTGGGGTGGTCCTCGTGACGGGATACTTCATCTTTGAGGTGGCGCTCTTCGGACTCCCCGCTGCCCTTGTCGAGGTACCGTTCAATGTCCTCCAGGCAGTCGTTGGCATCATCATCTCGCTCTCGGTGGTGCAGACACTTGAGCGGAGAAAGGGGAATACCTACTGAGAATCGTGCGCCGGCATCGTGCCGGCGACTATGCTTTTTCTTCACTTGCTTCTTCAGCACGGTCGCGCTTTTCTATGGAGATGGCGTGCCCCTCGATGAGCGCCTTGGCAATCTTTTCACGCGCGCTTGTGTAGATGCGGTGGAAGGTCGGCTGGGAGACGCGAAGCATCTCGCTTGCCTCTTTCTGTGACTTCTTCTCATAGTCCTTTAGTCGTATGGCCTCGAGCTCCTCTGCGTGGAGGGCGACCTCCTCAAGCTCCTTGATGGGGATGCCCCGCGGCTTGAAGTAGTAGACCTCCGGATTGTAGCATATGTGGCGGTATATTTTTGGCCGTGCCATGGACTCCCCTTTCTGTTATGAATATTTATACTTTTGCCGCTACTTGTGTTCATCGGACGTGCACGTGTGCTCGCCGGTAGAACAGAAGTCCTTGTAATGCGACAGCCATTTGGGGTCGTGAGGTGCCTTTTTCACAAAAGAGACAAGCTGTTCGATCTGCTCGATGGTCTGTTCGTTGAGCTGGTGCTCCATGATGCAGGCGTCCGTGTCGGCGATGTCCGGGGGGACGTTGATTATCTCGAGAAATTCCTTGAGGATGGTATGTCTCCGCTGCACGCCCTCTGCTATCTCCTTGCCTTTTTCCGTAAGGGTGACGCCCTCGTACTTACGGTACACAACAAGCGCTTCCTCGGAGAGGCGCTTGAACATCTCGGCGACGCTTGCCGGCGTGATACCAAGCGCGTCTGAGACATCCTTGGTCCTGGCGTATCCCTTGTCGTCCACAATGGACAGGATTGCCTCAAGATAGTCTTCGCACTTCCTGCTGTATTCTTTCTGGTCTTCGTCCATTTGTATTTACTGTGGTTCCTCCCTATAAAAAAATACTGCAGAATTCCGGCTGAAATGGTATGGTATGCAGCTGAATAGATATTCATTAACTTTTTATACTGCACCCCCCTACAGGTATCACCCTACCCGGAGGCTAGCGGTATGATGGACGAAAAAATGATGGAACAGACACGCATCATCGAGGAACGCGTGAAAAAAATCAAGCACAGGATAGCAGTGGCAAGTGGCAAGGGGGGCGTTGGCAAATCCCTTGTTTCGGGGCTTCTTGCATCCGCTCTTGCACAGAAAGGGTACACGGTCGGCCTTCTCGATGCCGACATCACCGGGCCATCCATCCCGCGCATGTTCGGTGCGGAAGGGATTCTTGGCAAGTCTGAGGAAGGCATCATACCTCCCGTTACGGAGGACGGCATCAAGATCATGTCGTTGAGCCTAATTCTCAGCGATAATTCAAACGCCGTGATTTGGCGCGGCCCCATGATATCCAGTGCCATCAGGCAATTTGTGTCTGATATCGACTGGGGAGAGCTCGACTACCTCATCGTCGACCTGCCACCGGGAACGAGTGATGCGCCGCTTACCGTCATGCAGAATCTGCAGCTCGAAGGCATGGTTGTGGTCACCTCGCCCCAGCAGCTCGCATTCGAGATCGTGCGAAAGGCGATAAGCATGTCCCAGACCATGAATGTGCGGGTCCTTGGACTTGTCGAGAACATGTCGTATGCGGTCTGCCCGAAGTGCGGCGAGCGATTCGAGCTCTTTGGCAAGGACCAGGGGGAAAAGCTTGCACAGGCGGCAAACGTACCCTTCCTTGGGTCCATACCGCTTGATCCGCAGATATCGCTTCTAGCAGACAACGGCCGCATCTCCACGTACCGGAGCGATGCAGTGACCGCCATTGTTGAATCCGTTCTTGAGAATCTGGAGCAGTAATGCTCCCCTTTTCTCATTTGCACAAGGTATAAGAATCCCGCATGGGCAATGATACCATGGATTCCGCCCCCATCCGGTGCCCGTACTGTGGCGCATACGATGTCGACGTGTCGGAGCGCACCTGCACCTGCACGTATTGCGGTACCTCGTTTTGCACCCCGAACGGAGTGGCGGCACCCGTCGAACAGCGGGAGCAGCTGCCGCTCCTCGTATGCCCCTCATGCAACACATCATACAGGGAGGAGGAATGGGCGCAGTGCTGCGAGGCATCCATACGTGAAAGGGATACGACGGCAGCACCGTCATGGACTGTTTCGGTGACAGCATACGCTTGTCCAACATGCGGCGGTACCATCTGCCGCGAGTGCGTAGTGCATGGCAGATTCAAGAAGGATACCTGCAGAAGATGCAACGGGAAGGTCACGAGGGACGATGGCTATTTTGTGGTACGCAGCAAGAAGGAGATACCTTTTATGCTCAGGCGTTATATTCGCTCAAAGAGGGAAAACGATTAATACGTGCAGCATATACCTATACGGGGTGACATTGAATGGATTTGCCAAAGCAGGTGCATGATAACCTGACACCGGGAGAGTCTGTCGCATGTTGTGTACAGACCTCGATGGACCTTAATCCCACCTACATTGTGGTTACGAACAAGCGCGTGGTCTGTTATGACAAGAAGGCGCTGGGCCGATATGACTTGTCCGCCATACCCTATTCCAAAATCTTCAAGGTTATCGGAAAGAAGGGCAAGATGCGTGGTGCCCTCACCATTCTCGGGGAGGAGCGGGGCATGGTCATTGATGTGGAAAAGCTGAAAAACGATGAGATTCTCCAGGTCATTGAGACCATCAAGAACGAGATAAACAAGGTGGCCCTGGAACCCATCTCCATCATGCGCAAGAAAAAGCTCATGGGGGAGGAGTGGCATCTGCACAAGCCGAAGGAAAACCTTGTGAGGACCGTCGCCGCGCCGGCGCCCCACGCCATGCAGTCCATGGATGCACCCCCCACCGGTGTCGAGCAGATACGCGAGCTCAAGGCGCTTCTTGACGAGGGTCTTCTCACTGAGGAAGAATTCAAGCAAAAGAAGGAAGAAATCCTCAAGCGCATGTAGATATCTTTTTCTATCTTTGTATCAACGGGGGGGCATGAATATGACGCCTTCCTGCTATATATGTTTTCTTCGGCAGGCTGAATCGGTCTGTGACCTTGTCGGTGCCGATGCTGCCACCCGTACGCGCGTGCTCCGCGCCGTGTGTGCCGTCCTTTCCCTGGTTCCCGATACCGTTACTCCTCCCGAGGTGTCAGACGGCGTCCATAAGGCGGTGAGGGATACGCTTGGTGTTGCCGATCCGTACCACGAACTCAAGCGGGAGTACAATAACAAGGCATTGGAGCGGGTTCCTGCCCTCGAGGAGCTCTGCGAGGCATCGGCCGACCCGCTTGCTGCATACGTGCGAGCGGCACTCTGCGGCAACATCATCGATTTCGGATGTGCAACGCCCTTTGACCTTGATGCCACCTATGCGGAAATGGCATCATGGCAGCTCGACGGTGCCGTGCTTGCCCGTTTACGCGATGACCTTGGCCGTGCCAGGTCTCTTCTCTTTCTTACGGACAATGCGGGAGAGATCGTCTTTGATGCGCTCCTTCTGCGCCATATACGGAAGACGACGGGAATTGAATGTATTACCGTCGCTGTCAAGGGCGGTCCGTGGATAAACGATGCCATGGAGGAGGATGCCGCCGCTGCAGGTATACGCGCAGGCGATGGCATAACAATCCTTCGCATCGGCACGGGCGAGAGGGGGACGGGCATGATGCGGACGTCACCTGCCTTTGCCAACGTCTGTGAAACCCATGACGTCATCATAAGCAAGGGCCAGGCAAACTGGGAGCTGCTCGGAGACAGACCGGGGATGTATTTCCTGCTCATGGCAAAGTGTCCTCTTATAGCATCGGCGTTCGGCACGAAGCCGCAGTCACCCGTCCTGCACCGTTCCTCCTGAGGAGCGGGCCATCAGCAAGGAAGCATTCTTATTATGCTGTGGAAAGTACCTATCATGAAGGCCAAGGTCACCCTGCTCCACGTGGAGGACGATACCGATTTTGCTCACGTTGTGCACCTTCACCTCAATCGCATCGCGTTACAGCGAGCCGCACCGTCCCTGTCTTTCACGGTGGCGACGTCGGTTGACCAAGCCTTGGCGTTGTTGGAGGATTCATCTTTCGATGCCATTCTCTGTGATTACCAAATCTGCGGCGGAACGGGCCTTGACGTGCTTGCCCGTGTCAGGGTTTCCGGACTCGACATACCTTTCATCTTTTTTACCGGGCAGGGGGACGAGTCTGTGGCGAGGGAGGCTTTTGTCTCAGGAGCGGATGACTATTATGCAAAAGACATGGGCATCGCTGCCTATGAACGCATTTACAATGCCTTGGTCCACCAAATATCACATTATTCCATGGAGCGGGAAAAACTGGAGTACAAGAAGCGAGTCGATGTGTCGGAACAGCGTTACCATCTGCTCTTTTCCTCGGCGCCCGATGCCATTTTTGTTTTGGGTAACAGGTCTTTTGTCGACTGTAATCCTGCCGCCGAAGCCATGTTTGGCTATTCACGTGAGGAACTTTTGGGCAGGATGCCTCACGAGTTATCCCCCGCGCAGCAACCGGATGGTTTAGCCTCGCTGGAAAAGGCGCAGATGCAGATGGACCGTGTTCTTGACGGCGCATCACACCGGTTCACATGGGAGCACCTTCGCAAGGATGGCAGCACGTTTGCAGCCGATGTTTTTCTTACCACCTTCTCAGACGGCAGTGAAGAGTACCTGCTTGCCATGGTGCGTGACCTGAGTGATGCGCAGAGGACAGCGCGGCAGTTAGCAGAGCAGCGGCGCAAGCTTTCAAGCCTTATAGGCAATCTTCCTGGTATGGCCTACCAGTGTTCCACCGATCCCGATGAGCGCATACGCTACGTGAGTCGGGGGGTGAATGAGCTTTTGGGCGGCTCCCGCAGGGAGCTTGCACTGTACCCCTCCGGTTCCCTTTCTGCCCTGGTCCACCCGGGTGACCGTGCCGCCCGCCAAGCGTCCATTGAGCGCGCAGTATCGGCGGGGGAGCACTATGATATTGCTTATCGAATGCGCAAAAAGGA
>JAHKLV010000228.1 GCA_020854925.1 Candidatus Methanofastidiosia archaeon
ACGACCCCTACATCAAGGACCGTGCATCCATGGGCCATGAGAGCGGCCTGAAGGGCGGCCGCAAGGGCGGGGCTGGTACGCCGTGCATCCTGTCCGCAAACCACGGTCCCGCCGCCGACATAAAGCGCCAAGGCACGGCCCATGGTGTGCATGAAAGAGGGAGTGATAGCCGTGTGTGTGCTTCCCCTGATGCCGGCCGTTCCAAACAGTGCCATATATATCACGTTGCGGTGCCCTGGCCCGATACTCGGCTTCCAGCGGCCTGATGATGTGCCTAGCCGTTCTGAAAATATAAACGTTGGGACAACCCTTACCACTCGGTACAGGTGTGCGACGGGGGAAGGTAGCGCACGCCCATTCGCGCCTTTTTTGCATCCCACGTCGCAAGGAGCGATGCTGCGGAGACGGCCGCCCTGATGGCTTCATTCTCCCCTTTCAGGGCAAAGGTATCGGTGTTCCGGTCGGCAAAAACGGCACAGACCGACCCCGTGCGAAGGCCGTAGACCGATCCGAGGGTAAAGAGTGCTGCCGCCTCCATTTCAAAATTGAGGACCTGCATGCGTGCAAGGTCGGGAATCAGGCGCTCGGCGGCAGAAGGAAGGTATCCGGCAAGGCCCGGCCTTCCCTGTCCAACGTAAAACGAGTCCGTCGAGGCGCAGATGCCCACGTGGAAGGGTGCCTGCAACGCACTGCAGGACTCGATGAGGGCATTGACCGCCTCGTAGTGTGCATGTGCGGGATAACCGGCGACGACATACGGCAAGGAAGTACTCTCCATGCGGACGGCAGCCGTGTTGATAATCAGGTCCCCACAAGAGATGCCAGGACCTATGGCGCCGGTGCTTCCCACACGAAGAAACGTATGGCAGCCCAGCGCGGCAAGCTCCTCGACGGCTATCGCCGCAGAGGGCGCCCCGATGCCGGTAGAGCATACGCCAATATCGACACCGCGCCACGTGCCGCGCGCGGAAACAAACTCCCGGTGAGAGGCGAGCATGACGGGGTCGGAAAGCACAGAAGCTATCGCTTTTACACGACCGGGGTCTCCGGGAAGAAGCACGATACCAGGCATCTGGCCGGCTGAAAGGCCCACATGGTAGGCGGCGCCTCCAGGGGTAGGACGTGAAGCAGATGACAGTTTCACGCATATCATAACAATCAAGTTTATATAATACTTTCCAATTCTCTAGCAATGTCGTGGTTTCATGAAGGTTCTTGTTGCCGGAACGTTTGACATTATCCACCCGGGGCATATCTATCTGCTCACCGAAGCTGAGCGCCTGGGGGATGTCACCGTGGTCATTGCCAGGGATGAAAACGTGAAACGCATCAAGGGACACGCCACCGTCTTTACCGAGGACGAGCGCAAGCTCATCGTGGGGAGCCTCAGGATGGTAAAAGATGTCGTTCTCGGGGACCCCGAGGACTTTTTTGCCAGTGTGCAGCTCATCCGGCCTGACATCATCCTGCTCGGCCCAGACCAGGGGGACGAATGGTTGCGCGAACGCCTTGCACGTGAACACAGCGACATCAGGATAGAGCGCCTGCCAAAGCGGGTGGAGAAGTACTCCTCCACAAAGGCCAAGGCACTCTTCAAGCGAATAACAGAAACAAAGGAGTGTAGAGAATGAGAGCATCGTACCGCTCCGCGGGCGTAGAGTATGCCATAAGGGACGTCGTTGTGCCCGCAACGGAGCTCATAAAACGGGGTGCGACCATCACCAACTTCAACATTGGTGACCCCAACAAATACGACTTTGAGACGCCACAGCACATGATAGAGGCACTCTGCGCGGCGGCGCGCCAGCACGAGATGGGCTATGCGGCGTCTGAGGGCATCCCCGAGCTTCGCGAGGCGATTCTTGCGTTTGAACACTCAGCCAAGGGTCTTGACACCACGGTAGACAACATCGTCGTATCAGATGGTGTGTCAGAAGGCATCCAAATGCTCATGGGCGCCACGGTCAATAAGGGCGACGAAGTGCTTGTTCCGGGCCCCGCCTATTCGCCATACACCTCACAAACCAAGTATTTTGACGGGACACCCGTGGTCTTCAACTCTATCGAGGAAGACAACTGGGCGTGCGACATCGACGACATCAGGGCAAAGATAACGGACAAGACAAAAGCGCTCGTCCTTATCACACCCAACAATCCCACCGGTGCCGTCATGCCGAAACGGGACGTCAAGGACATCGTCGACTTGTGTGGGGAACATGACCTTTACATCATCTCCGACGAGATTTACGACCGCATCATCTTCGAGGGGGAGCATCATTCCCCTGCAACGTACAGCAAGGATGTGCCTGTCGTCCTTATCAATGGATTCTCCAAGCTGTATCTCGTCCCCGGTTGGCGCGTCGGGTACATGGCGTTCCAGGACCCCGAGGGCAGGATGACGGATATTATCGAAGGGGTAAAAAAGTACGCACGGCTGCGTATCTGTTCAAACACCCCCTGCCAGCTTGCCTGCATCGAGGCGCTCAAAGGACCGCAGGACCACATCCCCGCCATGGTGGAGAAGCTTCGGCAAAGACGAGACTTCATGTACCAGCGATTCAATGAGATTGAGGGCATCGAGTGCAGCCTGCCACAGGGTGCGTTTTACATGTTCCCCAAGCTCACGCATCCCGCGTGGAAGAGCGACAAGCAGTTCGTGCTCGACGTGCTCCATGACTGCCATATCCTCTTTGTCCATGGATCGGGGTTTTCCCCTGACCAGGGCTCCGGCCATTTCCGGGCCGTGTTCCTCCCCCCAAACGAGGTAACGGAAGAGGCGCTTGAGCGGCTTGAGCGCTACATGGACGCTAAGCGGCAGTAGTGGTAATGCGGGGACAGGATTGTCCCCTTTTTTTATACGTCCGACATATCAACCCTCGGTACTGGTGGAACCATCTTCAGCATTCTTTCAGGGAAAGAGACACCCCACAAAGCAGAATGATGGCACCGCCAACGGCCTGTACAATCGAGAAGGTCTCACCGAGGAAAAGGATGCCAATGACCGCCACAAGGACCGGCGTCATCATGGACATCATGCTCAGGTAGCAGACGGAGGTAAGGCGGAGCGCACGGTACATAACGCTCTGCATACCCGCAAGAAACAATCCCGTGGCCATCACAAGGTCTGGTCTTATCACGGAAAAGGCCGGTACGCCCGCACAAACGAGCACGATGCCAAGAAGCACTGCCCCGCAGCAGGTCCTGAAAAATGCAATCACCTGTGGGTGGACGCCAGTGACCACCGATTTTGCCAGGATGTTTGACACGGCGTAAAAGAAGGCGCCGAGGATAATGAGCCCGTCATAGGGGGAGGGGACGATACCTTTCCCCCGTGTGGTGACAAGATAGAGGCCGGTGATGAGGCCGATGATGAGAACGCCTTTTCGGTGCGTCATCCCTTCGCCAAGAAACCAATAGGCTAGAATCGCCGTAAAAACAAGGGCAGACTTGATGAGAAAGCCGTAATTGACCGATGAAGAGTTCTCAAGCCCGACATACCCGGCAATGTTTGCACAGACAGACCCGACGACAGCAATGGAAACGAGCGGCACAAGGTCTTTTTGGCGAACAGCACGCAACTCAGCTCTTGAAAAGATAAGCGTTGAACACGCGATGAAGACGGCCGCCACGGACAGCATCTGGAAAAGGAAGGCAAGGGGATGTGCGCCGGCGTTGAGCGCAAGCTTGGACACCGTTATCTGGAGCGCCCAGAGTATCGACATGACACAAACAAGACAGAGCGCCGTGCGCCGGGAATCCATGGGACCCCCTGGATTCCAGGACTATAAAAACCATGGCATTGATACGCCATGAGAAGAAAAGGAAGAGTCTGTGTGTGCCGTAACGGCATCACACATGCGCTTCGGCCATGTCGGGGCATGCGGCGCCGTCCGCGTAGGAAACGCCCATGAGCTCATAGAGGGACCGCTCGCATTCCATGACAGCCTCGGCCATCCCAGAAAAGGTGACGTACGTCGCATCGCCGCAAGCCGTTTCCTCCATAGTAACTCCCACTGGCACGCGAAGCACTGCAATGGCATCGCGTTCATCTGCCTCGACAAGGATAGAGACCGCATATGAATCCGTGGCATGCTCAATGCCTTTCTTTACAATGTTGTTCATCAACACCACTCCAACTTGATAGGTACTATTATCTAAAAGAATATAAAGGTTTCTATACGGTGTGCTAGCTCTTGTCGCTACCATGAATACGCATCAGTCGTGCTACCCCCCCGATGGCAAGGATAGCCTGCTTCACGGCCGGGGGCACGAGATGATCCCATGACCCGTGAGCGACGATGGCGGCACGCACGTTTGTCGAAGAATAGTCTCCCCGGGAGAAAAGCGGTGTTTTGTGGACATGTACACCCGCCTCCTCAAACAGAAGGTTGGCAAGCGGCTCGTTGGTGTAGACCTCGGAAAATGTCGGCACAAGGCTCTTTACATGGGTGACCCAGATGGCGTTTCGCTTCACGTCCTCAACAGGCACGATATAGATCTTTGACAGGTCGAATCCCTCATCGACCATGGCTGCACGTATCATCTCAAATCGTTCACCCGCCGTGAAGGGATTCATGGCAGAATGGGAGGCCTGGGCGCTTCCGATGACAAGGATAAGCTCGTCGGCTCGCGACAGGATGTGGCGCACCACTTCGAGGTGACCGTTGTGGAACGGCTGGAACCTGCCCACGTATAAAGCCCGCATACCGATTCATCTGCATGCGTGCTTAAAAAAGCATGTATGGAAGAGAGAAATCCTCTTAAGGATTGCATCGAAATGCGGCATCATGATAACATTTGTCGTCAAGGGTGGCAAGGCACGGACCGCACCGGACTTTCTTCTCAAGGACCTCCCGGGTTCGGGCGGGCGCATGGACCTGCTCTGCCGGTGCCTCACCTCCTCGCTCCTTCTCTCGCACGGCATCCGTACCGATGTCGAGGTGGTGCTCTGCCTTGCTGGGCCGCCGTCACCTCCGCGCACCATCACGGTGCGGGGCGATGCGGTACGCCACCTTTCCCCCGATGAGCGCAGCACCGCCATCCTTCTTCAAAAGGCGCTCGCCGCATACCGTGCGGGCGAGACCGTCGAATCGACGCCGGGCATCACCATATCCGATATCCCCTTTGCTGAGGTGGTGGCTCGCAACGCTAAACGGCTCGTGGTGCTCGATGAGGGTGGTGCAGACATTCGCGATGTGGAACACGTGCCCGCCGATGCGTGCTTCGTGCTCGGGGACCATCTTGGGTTTACCGACGAGGAGCAGGCACTGCTTGCCGATGCGCCACTTACGGTGACCGTCTCACCCAAGGTGCTCCATGCCTCGCAGTGCATCGCCCTCGTCCTCAACGAATGCGACCGGCGCGGCATCATTTAAAGGCGCTTGTATGCCCCGTCGACCTCGAAGATGTCCCCCCGTTCCAAGAGCTCCTTGAGGGAAAGCATCACATCAATCTCGTCGAGGGATGTCTTGGAGATGATGTCGTCCTTCGTGTCTCCCGCTTCACCGATGGCATCCAGCACGGCGCGGGTTATTTCGTCATCATCGAAAATGAGGCTGTCCTCCTCGATATCCCCCTCTCCAGAATCCGCCTTCCACACATTCGCCCTCGCGGGGGCTGCGGCACGCTGCGGCACATACGGAGCACCGGTGTCGCCCTCGTCTCCTGCGTCGGCCGTAACGGCAACATGCTCCCACACACCCTCGGAGATAAGGCGCTTTATGGAGGCGGCAATCTCAAGATGGAAGGCCATCCACGCGGTGAGGTCGCGATTGTAGTACGAAAGCGGGGTAAGATAGCGTTCGCCGTTGTACTCGCCGACCGTGGCGATGACATCGAGAATTTCCCCTGGCGCCACTGACCTCACAAGGGGCACGCGCTCACGCCAGAACTTGAGGGCTATGGCGTCGGTGCCGTCGTCAAGGGAGATGGCGCCATATGTTTCCTGGTCGTTGACGAAGGTCGATACGACGGTGCCGCACACGCGCACCTCCGCATGGGTGCCGAAGTTCGTCGTTATCGTATGGGGCGGACGGTCGCCAAAAGAAAAGGTACCGCCGTGAATGTCCTTAATCCGTACTTTGTGTGCAGCCACAGTATCACATGTATAGTATCGATGTATCTTTTATAAGGTTTATTAATTGGCAGGCGTCGCTCATACGCGGATGGCAAGGGACGTGTACCGCCTACGGCGCAGAAAGGTCGACACCATAGACCCGTTCGGGAAGCTCGGCATGGATGCGCCAGCACATTTCCCTGTCGAGTTCGCCGCTGTCAAGGAGTGATAGCGTGCGCTTCGGGACTGTTTTGGGGCCAAGTACGGCCCCCGGGCGCGTAAGGTCATCGATATAGTCTGTTTCCATGAGAAACGGTTCACCTGTTGCCAAGGCACGGACGACTGCCTCCCGTGAGGCCACCACCGACGCGGTCATGCCGTTCCGACGTGCCAGGTCAGGGAACGGGGGGCAGAAATGCTTGACGATGCCGGGAGGGTGTCCCGCCTGTGCTATCATGGCACCGACCTCGGCGAACTGTGCCTCCTCAAAATGTTCGGTATGGAGCTGCACGGGGCAGCCGCTGCGCTTCGAGAAGGAAAGGCATGCCTGCATGAATTCGTTCGATGCCTCCCACACCGCCTCGGGCACGGGATAGTGGGGCCTTCCCACCTCCCCCACGGCGGTGATGCGTCCCTCGTCATAGAGCCGCTCCCACACATCCAGAAGGCCGAATCCCAGCTCGAGGGCATACGCCACCCCGCATGCCTCGGCGATGCCTGTCATCTCTGAGGGGTGATACCCCACCGCGGCATAGGCGGTGACCGGCGTTTCCTCATTGATATCCCGGGCAAGCCCGAGCGTCCGCTCGTACGCAAGAAGAAATGAGGGGACGTCCCTGGCATCGATGCCCCAGTCGCGCGCCGTCTTTCCTACAAGCATGAGGTGGGTGCCGCCTGCACGGTGAAAGTCCCGCACCGCATCAAGCCCCCTGCCGTTGCGGGGGTCGATATGCATGTGATTGTCAAAGAGGGGGCCGTCCCAGCTCATTCGGCGACAATCTCCTTTCTGTTCCCCAGATAAGGACGCAGCACGTCGGGTATGCGCAGGGAACCGTCCTCCTGCTGGTAGTGCTCTATAAGGCAGACAAGCGTCCTCGTGGTGGCAATGGCCGTGGAGTTGAGCGTATGGCACATCATGTTGCCCTCTTTTGTACGGTAGCGCACATTGAGCCGGCGAGCCTGGTAGTCGGTGCAATTTGAGCACGATACGAGCTCGCGATACGTCTCCTGGGCCGGCATCCACGCCTCGAGGTCGTACTTCTTTGCTGCCACCGTACCGATGTCCCCTGTGCAGATGTCGACAACACGGTACGGGAGGTCAAGCTGCTGGTAGATGCCCTCGGCGTTGGCGATAAGCTCTTCGAGAAAGCCCCAGGAGTCCTCCTGCCTGCAGAAGATGAATTGTTCCACCTTGTTGAACTGGTGTACGCGAAAGATTCCCTTCGTATCCTTTCCATGGCTTCCCGCCTCCTTCCTGAAGCAGGGGCTGATGCCTGCATAGCGGATGGGCAGCGCGTCTCCCTCAAAGATCTCGTCCATGTGCATGGCAGCCATGGGGTGCTCGGCGGTGGCGATGAGGTATAGGTCCTCGCCCTCGATCTTGTACATGACATCCTCAAAGTCGCCGAGGTCGGTGACCCCTTCGTAGGGCGCCCGCTTCATCATGTAAGGAGGTTCGATGATCTGGTACCCCTTGCCATGAAGGTACTCCATGGCAAACTGCATGAGGGCATAGTCGAGAAGGACGAGATCCCGCTTCAGATAGTAGAAGCGCGCACCTGCAACCTTTGCCGCACGTTCTAGGTCGGCAAGGCCGAGGGACTCGATGATGTCCACATGGCTTTTCGGCGCGAAGGTAGGTGGCGTTATGGAACCCCAGGTGCGTATGGGCACGTTCTCGTCACCCACGGGGACCGATGCGTGAAGGATGTTTGGCATGCGCATGAGGAGCCGGGAGAGCTCCTCCTCAAGCCCCTTCACCTCGGCGTCAAGGGCTGTTATGTCTCCGTTGATGGCACGCATGCGCTCAATCTCCGGGGCGACGTCGATGCCAGAGGACTTGGCGTCGCGGATGTGCATAGCTACGTCGTTGCGCTCTTTCTTGAGGGCATTGGCCTTGGTGATGGCGCTTCGACGACGCTCGTCGATGTCGGTAATCTCTTGTACCCGTCCAAGGTCCATCCCGCGCTTTGCAAGGTTGTCCCGCACGAGGTCCGGCTGTTCCCTTATGAGACGTATGTCCAGCATGATACCACCTATGGTTCCTCCCCTTTGTGGGAAATTATAAGTCTTTCGGTTGAGAAAAAAGCGCACGCAGGCGCTCCATACGGCTGTAATCGGTCAAGTCGAGCTTTATGGGTGTGATGCTTATATAGCCCCGCTTCACCGCCACGACGTCGGATTCCTCATCGCCCACCTCACGGGGGATGCCGGATATCCAGTAGTACGGCTTGTTGCGCGGGTCGATGCGCTCATGCACGTTGCTTGACCAGAGGCGCCGGCCCATCTTGGTGATGCGTATCTCGCCGTTCGAACGCGGCGGCACGTTGACATTGAGAAAGAAGGGATGCTCAAGGTCGCCCATGGACCGGAAAATGCGCGCCGCCACGAGGGCTGCCTCCCCGTACTCGGGTGTGGAGGCATCAGTAACGGAAAGAGCTATGGCATTGATGCCGTACAGTGCCGCCTCAAAGGCACCACCCACTGTCCCGGAGTATGTCACGTCATCGCCAAGATTTGCACCAGGATTAATGCCTGAAACGACCACATCAGGACGGCCAAGCTTGACCATGCCGAGCACCACGCAGTCGGCAGGGGTCCCGGTCACCGCCCAGCCTTTCGTGCCGTCGGTAAGCGTCGACTGGAAGAATCGGAGCGGTTGGTGCACGGTGATGGCATGCGACGAGGCGGATGCCTCGCGCTCGGGGGCAACAACCTCCACCGTCCCAAACTCCCGCAACACGTCACGGAGCACCGGAAGGGCTGGGCTCTGGATGCCGTCGTCGTTGGTAATGAGGATCTTCATCGGACCTTCTCCACAAGGGCAAGGGCATGTTCGGTGGCCTTTTCACAGACGAGCTCCTCGTCGATGGTGGTAAGCTCGCCGTCGCGCATGAGGAAGGCGCCGTCGACCATGACATGGCGTATGGCGTCGGGTCGCATGGCGTACACGATGTTCGACAAGAGGTCGTGGGGTGGCCTAAGCGAGTAGTGCCGCGCGTCAAGGAAGACCAGGTCTGCCCGCCTGCCCTGTTCGATAGCTCCGACAGGAAGGCCGAGGGCATTCGCGCCACCTTGTGTCGCCACGGCAAAGGAACGTGCGGCAGAGAGATTCATCGGCCCGGCAAGCTTGTGGACAAGCGCCATGGCCTTGGTCTCAGCCCCCATGTCGAGGCTGTTGTTCGATGCGGCCCCGTCCGTGCCCAAGGAAAGGGAAACGCCCGCCGCATCCATGGCTGGAAGGGGTGCAATGCCCGACGAGAGCTTCATGTTTGACTGTGGACAGTGTGCGACATGGGCGCCGCGGGACAGCAAAATGTCCCGGTCGGCCTCGTTCACATGCACGCAGTGGGCGCAGATGGTATCAGGCCCCAAAACCCCAATGGTGTCGAGGTAGGCCACCGGACTCATGCCGCGTTCGCGGCGCATGTCCGATACCTCTTGCGCCGTTTCAGAGACGTGGATGTGTATGCGCAACCCACGTTCCGTTGCACGGGCGCGGATGTTTCTAAGAAACGATTCCGAGCACGTGTAGGGGGCATGTGGGCCAAGAAGGTACGTTAGGCGGGGCTCGCCCCTGCAGAGTCCCTCGATGCGGTCCGACTCCGCCAGCTCACGTGCTGCCTTGTCCTCGTCCCCCAGATCGATGACCGCATGCGTGAGTGCCGCACGCATGCCCGTCTCCTTCACCGCCCGGACCGTTGCATCCATGTGAAAGTACATGTCATTAAAACAGGTGGTGCCGGTCCGTATCATCTCGACGATGCCAAGCATGCCACCCCAGTAGCAGTCGGTGCGTGTCAGGTTGCCCTCAAGCGGCCAGATGCGCTCCGAGAGCCATGCCTGGAGGGGCATGTCGTCGCCCGCACCACGAAGAAGCGTCATGGCCAAGTGCGTGTGCGCGTTCACCATGCCGGGGATGATGATGAGGCCCGATGCGTCAAAGGACTCCTCGTGTGCCAGCCCCTCGCCCACGGCGGCGATGGAGCCGCCTTCAAGAAGGATATCGGTCCGGGAAAACGTTCCTTGAGAGAAAACAAGCCCGTTTTTTATAAGCATAATACCACGCTCCCCCTAAAAAGCTAAAGTATTTAAATATAACTTTTACGAGAGGTATACCTGTACAGACGAGGTGTACCGATGCCAGCAAAAAAAATCCTTATCACCTGCGCTTTACCGTATGTCAACAACATCCCCCACCTGGGGAACATCATACAGGTCCTCTCCGCCGACGTGTTCGCACGCTATCAGCGGCACACGGACCGGGAGGTGCTGTATGTATGCGGAACGGACGAGCATGGAACAACGACGGAAACGATAGCACTCAAGGAAGGGCTTACACCCCAGGAAGTGTGCGACAAGTACTACGCCATACACCGCGACATCTATGCATGGTTCAACGTGTCTTTCGACCATTTTGGTCGAACATCGACCCATTTCCAGCACGAAATAACGCAGGACATCTTTCTCAAGGCACACCACAACGGTTACGTCTTTGAACGCGACCTCGAGCAGACGTATTGCCCGGCATGCAACAAGTTCCTTGCCGACCGATTCGTCGAAGGCACCTGCCCCCACTGTGGCTCCCCCAATGCACGTGGCGACCAGTGCGAGGACTGCAGCAAGGTGCTCGATGCACGGGAACTGGTGGACCCCCGCTGCACCACGTGCGGTGGTGCGGCAGAGATACGCAACTCCCGCCACCTTTTCCTCGACCTGCCGCGGCTCTCTGACCGCCTTGAGGCGTGGATATCCTCAAAGGATAACTGGTCTCCAAACGCGAAGAACTTCTCGCTCGGGTGGATTCATGAGGGGCTTGAGCCCCGCTGCATCACCCGGGACCTGGAATGGGGAGTCAAGGTGCCCATAAAGGGATGGGAACACAAGGTGTTCTACGTATGGTTTGACGCCTGCATAGGATACATTTCCATCACCATGGAGCACTGCCACAACACGGGGACGGACTGGACGTACTGGTGGAAAGACCCCTCCACAGAGCTGTACCAGTTCATGGGAAAGGACAACGTACCGTTCCACACCATCATGTTCCCGGCCACGCTCATGGCCGCCAACGACGGCTACATCCTCGTACACCAGCTCTCCAGCACCGAGTACCTCAACTATGAGGGGGGAGCCTTTTCCAAATCACGGAATCGCGGCATCTTCGGAACTGATGTCATCGAGACCGGCATCCCCGTGGACGTCTGGCGGTACTACATCTACAGCAACAGGCCGGAAAAGTCCGACGTTGACTTTACATGGGAGGACTTCCAGAAGCGCACGAACGATGAGCTGGTAGGCAATCTCGGCAACTTCATCTACCGCGCCCAGTCGTTTGCGAAGCGGTATTACGACTCGTGCGTCCCCGTTGCGCAGGAGGGGCCGGAAGATGAGGCCCTCTACCGGGACGTTGCCGCGATTGTTGACGAGATGGCCGATGAGCTCCATGCCGCACACATACGTTCCGGCCTCAAGCTTGCCATGAGGATAGCACGACTCGGCAATCAGTTCTTCCAGGAAAACGAACCGTGGAAGAACGAGGCTCGCCGGGCTCAGACTGTCAGGACATCGCTCAACCTTTGCGCCTCGCTTGCCATCGTCCTGGAACCGTACCTACCCGGGACCGCCGAACGCATCTGGGACGCCCTTTCACTGCAGGGTTCGGTCCGCGATGCTTCG
>JAHKLV010000011.1 GCA_020854925.1 Candidatus Methanofastidiosia archaeon
CGTGGTGCCGTCGGGAAGCGTGAGGGACACGACCTCCTTGTAGCCCACCGGTTCTGTTTTTTTTACAAAGACGAGGGGCCCTGCTATCTTTGAGATGGTCTGGTATTCCTTCATGCTAGGCACCTCCGAGAAGCGCGCCGAAGTCAGCCTCAATGTGCTTACGCACCTTCTCGCAGTAAGCGGTGTAGTCCCCCTCGAACTTGGTCCGTGCAAGGAGCGCCTTGGAGGGCACCGCCGTTATCTCGCTGATGCCGTGCCCGAGGTCGAGGGCGCGATACGCCTTGGCGGAGAATAACAGGATAAGCGACGCCATGAGGTACTGCTTTTCCAGCGGGCAAAAGGTGTCAACGTGATGGAACGCGTCCTGCTGGAGGAAGTACTCCCTGATGAGGCGGGCAAGCTCCAGCGTGAGCTGCTGGTCCTCGGGCAGCGCGTCGGAACCCACGAGCTGGACGATCTCCGACAGCTCGTCCTCCTGGGAAAGGATGTCCATGAGGCGCTGCCTGTTGGCTTCCCACCCGTGGAATGACGCCTCAAGCCCCGGCGTGAGCGGTTCGCGGTAGAGGGAATACGAGCGCAGCCAGTTGATGGCGGGGAAGTGGCGCCTGTTGGCGAGCTTGTCGTCAAGCGCCCAGAACGCCTTGGTCACACGGAGCGTGTTTTGTGTCACCGGCTCGTTGAAGTCGCCGCCCTGGGGCGAGACGGCACCGATGATGGTGACAGAACCCTCCCCTCCCGCTAGCGTCTCCACGCGTCCTGCCCGCTCGTAGAAGTCGGCAAGGCGGGAGGCGAGGTAGGCGGGGTAGCCCTCCTCCCCGGGTAGTTCCTCGAGACGGGAGGATATCTCGCGCATGGCCTCTGCCCATCGGGAGGTGGAATCGGCCATGAGTGCCACGTCGTAGCCCATGTCGCGGAAATACTCGGCGATGGTGATGCCGGTGTAGATGGAAGCCTCGCGCGCGGCCACCGGCATGTTTGACGTGTTGGCAATAAGGACGGTGCGCTCCATGAGGGGCGAACCGGTCTTGGGGTCGGTAAGCCCCGGGAACTCAACGAGCACGTCGGTCATCTCGTTTCCCCGCTCGCCGCAGCCGATGTAGACAATGACGTCGGCATCCGCCCATTTTGCAAGCTGCTGCTGCGTAATGGTCTTGCCGCTCCCGAAGGGGCCGGGTATGGCGGCCGTTCCGCCCTTTGCCAGGGGAAAGAGGGTGTCAAGGATGCGCTGCCCCGTGACGAGGATGGCATCCGGCCAGCGCTTTTCCCGCACAGGCCGGGGCTTTTTTACCGGCCAGCGGTGCATGAGCGAAAGCGGCGTGCCGTCCTCAAGGACGCACACCGCATCCGTGACGGAAAAGGAACCGGCGCGTATCTCCCGCACCGTGCCCGAGACACCGGGGGGCACAAGGATTCGGTGGCGGAAGTGGGGTGTTTCCTGTACGTATCCGATGGCATCGCCCCCTGACACGTCGTCCCCCACGGCCACCGTGGGCACAAACTCCCACCGCGCGTCGCGGGGAAGCGAGGGGATGGACATGCCACGCTGGATGAACGTGCCGTTTTCCGCCATGGCGGGCAGGGGGCGCTGGATGCCGTCGTAGATGGCGGAAAGGAGGCCGGGGCCAAGCTCGGCGGACAGCGGTTCTCCGGTGGTCTCCACCGGGTCGCCTGGGCGAATGAGCTCTGTTTCCTCGTAGACCTGGATGACGGACTGGTCGTCCTCGATGCCGATGACCTCCCCCATGAGGCGGTCGTTGCCGACGTGCACGACGTCGTACATGCGGCTGTCCAGTGATTCTGCTATGACTACGGGCCCCGACACCCTGAAGATGCGCGCCCCTCCCCGAGTCTTTGATGATCCTACTTCCATAAATCCACCCCTATTATCTTCACTATCTGTGCCCTGATATCCTCGTTGTGCTGCGTCCCCAGGGGAAACACCACCGGTGTGGTGCTCTCCTCCACGCGCCGCCGAAGTGCCCCCGGGGCGTGCTCGAGCGCCGCCTGCGGCACGATGACGATGCCGATGTCAGGATCCTTCAACAGGGTTGACAGGCCCTCGGCAAAGGCTGTAGCATCCTCTGCAACCTCAACCCTCCTGATGCCGGCAAGCCGGAATCCCAGGGCAAAGCTTTCCTCTCCCACGATGGCTATCTGCATCAGACCACCAGGAGGGTTTTCATGACGTCGGGGGGCATCGAGAGCTGCTTGCCCCGAACGATAAGACGAAGGTTCAGTATTTCCTGGTACTTGCGAAGGATGAACCCAAGCACCGCCAGCGGAGAGAACATGTGCAGGTGCGCAAGCTTCTCCCCATAGAGGATGAGCGCGCGGTCAATGCGCTGTTCGGTGATGGCGACGTCCTCGTCCTTTTTCAGTGATAATTCCGGAAAGAGGGACCCAAGGCGCGTCCGCGCGTCGGCGAGCGAAAGCCGCGCGATGCCCCGTACCGTTTCCTTGGTCAGCGTGCCTCCCCGGAAGACCATTTCCTGCTCGATATCCTCGGCGGGCGTGCCGCCGGCAAGGAGGCGCAGGAG
>JAHKLV010000038.1 GCA_020854925.1 Candidatus Methanofastidiosia archaeon
CTCTTCAACATGTCATGCAGGGGCTTTGTCATTTACTTCCCCGTCACCCTCAAGGACATGGGCATATCCTCATCGCTTATCGGCGTCTACCTCTCCTGCTATTTTGGCATCGGCATAGCCGGCCAGTATATGGGGGGCATGCTGTGCGACCGCTACCCCAAGCGGCTCTCGCTGGCGACGCTGTCCGTTGTGGCGGGGCTTGCCATGTACCTTGCCATACGCGTGCCCCACGGCACCGTCATGGTGGCGGCGCTCCTCGTTTCGGGGCTTGCCGTGCACATGATCTGGCCCATCTTCTTCGTCGTCTACGCTGAGCGCACCCCACCTTCACTGCGGGGAACGGGCATGGGGGTCTTTTTCTCCATGGGGTACCTGTTCGGCGCCGTGGCGCCGGCCATCATGGGGCATATAGGCACCTGGAAGACGCTAGCCGTGGCCCATTATACCATCATTGCCACCGCTGTGCTGGCAGCGGCGGTCATAGCGTGCAGCGGCAGATTCGGGGCGCCCCCCGAGGGGGGACAGGGATAACCTTATAAATGGTTCCAAAGGTATGTAGGCGAGATGACGACCCTCATCGTGGCCGAAAAACCCAATGTAGCCAAAAAAATCGCCGAAGCGCTTGGGACGGCAAAACGCAAGAAAAAGGGCAAGGTATCGTACTACCTCCTTCCCGAAGAGGATATCGCCGTCGCATCGGCGGTGGGACACCTCTACTCCCTTCGACAGGCACGCCCCATCGACACCTACCCCTTCTTTGACATCGGATGGGTGTCACCCGCAGACCATGACGCAAAAATGTCATACCTCAAGGATTACATAGCTATTCTCGCCGACCTGGCCACGGACGCCGATGAGGTCGTGAACGCCTGCGACTACGATATCGAAGGATCCGTCATCGGGTACAACGCCATCGTGCATGCATGCAGAATGGACCCTTCAACGGCGCACCGCATGAAATTCTCCACCCTCACGGCGGAGGAGCTGCGCACCTCATACCGGACACGGGAGGAGAACCTCAATTTCCCCATGGTCATGGCCGGCCTTACCCGGCACGAGCTTGACTGGTACTGGGGTATAAACACCTCAAAGGCACTCTCGACATCGGTCAAACGCAAGGCGAAAAAGTATGTCCCCCTCTCGGCAGGAAGGGTCCAGACGCCGACACTGTTATTTCTCAACGAACGAGAGAAGGAAATAGCGTCTTTTGAACCGACGCCGTACTGGACCCTAGACATCCACTTCACGAAGAGCGGGGTGCCCGTGAAGGCCAGCTACCCGAAGAAGCTGACCGACAAGGAGACGGCTGACGCCATCTACCACGACGTGAAGGGGAAGGACGGCGTTGTTTCGGAGCTAAAGAAGAACCGAAACGAAAAGAAGACGCCCATACCCATGGACCTTGGCATTCTCCAGGCAGAGGCGTGGGGCACCTTCAAGTACCTTCCCAAACGGACACAGGAAATAGCGCAGACGCTCTATGAGGCAGGATTAATCTCATATCCGCGGACATCCTCACAAAAGCTTCCCAAAGAGCTGGGATTCGAAAAAATCCTGGACATGCTCAGCAGGAATCCTGCATACCATGATGCGGCAAAGACGGTCCTCACGACCCCCCTCGAGCCGGTGCAGGGAAAAAAGGACGACCCCGCCCACCCCGCCATCTACCCTACGGGCATCCTACCGGAAAAACTTACCAAGGACCAGGAGCGTCTCTACGACCTTATAGTATGCCGATTCCTTGCGGCATTCATGCCAAGCGCCATGGTGGAAAACACCACCGTCACCGTCGAGGTGGCAACACATCCCTTCATCACGAGGGGACAGACCGTACTACAAGAGGGATGGATGGCCTTTTACGGCAAATACACGCGGTCAACTACCGAAGAGCTCCCCGTTCTCGCCGAGCGGGAAGGCGTTGCAATCGAACGCCACGAAAAGACAAAGAAGATGACCAAGCCCCCTGCGCGGTACAATCCCGCCTCCGTCATCAAGGAGATGGAAACGCTTGGCATCGGCACGAAGGCCACACGGGCAAACATTGTTGACACGCTCTATGGTCGAGGATACATCAAGGGGCGCGAGATAGCGGTCACCGAGATAGGGCAGACCCTCATCGCCACCCTCCTGCGCTACACCCCCGACATCGCTTCAGTTGAGCTCACCCGACACTTTGAGGAGCAGATGGAGCTAATCCTCGCATCAAAGAAAGACAGGGAAGAGGTGCTCAAGGAGGCTAAGGAACGCCTGCGCGAGATGCTTGGTGTCTTTAAGAAAAAAGAGGACGAGATAGGGACATCGCTTCTCAAGGCCATTATCAACAGCGAGAACGAAAACCTCGGGGTGTGTCCCGTCTGTGGCAAGGGGTTGCGCGTCGTGGTCTCACGGGCCACGAAGAAACGATTCGTCGGCTGCTCAAACTATCCCTCATGCAAGACCTCGTACCCCCTGCCTCAGAAGGGGACCGTCGAGTTTTCACCAGAAGCATGTACCGAATGCGGTGCGCCCATGATAAAGGGGCGCCGCGGCATGGTATCGTGCATCAACATGGACTGCCCCGGAAAAAAGAAAAAGGAGCTTCCCGCCGCCGAAGCGGATGCTTCTTCATAGGCGGTATGCGCCTACGGCCCGGTCCTGCAGGATGTCGTTTCGTGCCGTCACGTGCTTGTCATGGGCAAGGCACGGGTCAACGCACGCCGTTGCCGCCTCTTCCTTCTCGCGAGAGAGTCGCCGCATGATGGTTCCGTCGGGTGCCGTTATCTGAGAGGTGCCGATAAAGTGTAGCCCTCGCTCGTACCCCGTCCTGTTCGAGGTGACGGCATAGACCCTGTTCTCAAGGCACCTGGTGACCATGGCGTCAGGGCAGTAGGGAAGCACGAGATTGGCGCTGTGCAGCACGATGTCTGCACCCATGAGCATGAGGGTACGCATCGATTCTGGAAAAAACCAGTCAAAGCAGACCATGAGCCCCATCCTGATACCCTTGTACGGCTGGCTCACATAAAACGCATTTCCGGGGGAAAAGAACGACTTCTCCGTGTTGAAGAGATGCACTTTCCGATAGGACGCCATGACGCCGCCGGGTCCGACAAGAAGCTGGGCGTTATACACCGCATCCCCTTTGCGCTCGGCATAGCCGCAGGCGATGACCTGCTCGTTCTCCCGGGCAAGATCCTGAAGAAGGGACGACGTCGGCCCCGTATACGCATCCTCGGCCATGGCATCCACCTCGTCCTGCGAAGAAAAGGCATAACCGCAGGGACACAGCTCGGGAAGGACGGCGATGTCAGCATGAGCCACAGCCCCAAGCAGGCGGGCCATCGTTTCGAGGTTTTCATCCCGCTCCAAGATGCGGGGTTCCATCTGAATAACGGCAACATCCATGGTATGCCTATAGTCGCGTGGATTCATCTATCTTTTGGGAGAACTTGTCGGGATGGGGAACGAGAAACGGGACGATTTTAGACATGTCATTGCCAAGCACCACGATGTCGACGACACGGGTAAACTCGATGAACTCCTTTTTTCGCCCATCGACCGCCTGCGAGAATGACGTGGTGATGGAATGCTTGATATATTGTGACGGATTAAACGCGATGGAAAGTCCGGTCTCACGGAACATGAACATATCGTTTTCATCGTTTCCCACCGCCACCGTGCGCTCGCGGGGGACACCTCGGTCCCGGCAGTAGGAACGGACGAAATCCCCTTTGGACTTCAGGGTCAGCAACTTGCTGTCGCGCATCTCTCCCGTGAGCACGCCGTCAACCGCCTCAGGCACGTTTCCGTAGCATTCCTCGATACCAAGACGCTTTCCGAAAATCGAGGCCATTTCCTCAAACCCGTTCGTAACGATGATCGGATGATAAGAAGCATCCTTGAGTGCCTGTACCGCCTCCTTGGCATGAGGGGTCACTGACATCTTCATAGCCGCCTTTCTCAAGATGGTGGCAGGCTGGCCCCGCAAAAACTGGGCACCCTTTGAGAGAATCCACTCCAATCCGACATGCTTGGTGAGCTGGCCTGAAAAAACCCGCATGATCTCCTTTTTCCGCCCGATGGTGTCGGCAAGCACCAGCGCCTGGGCCTGAGGGGTAAGGACGCCATCCATGTCAAAGAAGATGTAATAGTCCATCAAGGTGTGATGACCTCTTTTGTATAAGTGGTTTACGGTTCATGCCTTATCCATAAAATCGGGCCCATCATGCGTGAAGGACCATAGGTACGCTGCCGCACCAACAAAAGGTTTATTGGTAGCGACATCCCACTGATGTCATGGAATTTCGGGAAGCGACACCGACAGAACGCATGCAGTACTATGCAGAGGAGTGGAATCCCCGCTCCATCCCAGACTTCATCACCGCCGCGCTCCCCGAAAAGGAGATAGCGTATGACCACAACGGTTCGGGTTATAACGACCGATACAATGCCTATACCACTCTCCGTGAGCTCGAGGTACGGATAAAAACGCTCAATCCGTATGCCGTCTGTGCATCGACTGCCTATTACGAACATCCGGAGAAGCGCGAGGGATGGAAAAAGGCCGAGCTCGTTTTTGACATCGATGCGAAGGACCTCCCCATCAGAAGCTGCTCATGCGAACCCGGTTCCATATGCGATGTCTGTATCGAGGAGGCCAAGGAGCTTGCCCTCCACCTCATGGATACGCTGAAAGGGGACTTCGGCCTCGGTGAGGTGCACCTCGCCTACTCAGGCAGGGGATACCACGTGCATGTGCCCGACGAACGCGCCGAGCACATCGAGAACAGGAGCGCCATCCTCTCCTATGTCATGGGGTCGGTGCGCCCGAATGATCCGCTCATGGTCGGCGGATACGCCAGGACGTGGCGCCGTATGATGGCGTTTACCGTTTCCAAGCTGCAGGAGCGGGACCTTTCCTTCCTCTCTCCCAAAGTAGCAGCAGCCGTCGTAGAGCAAAAAGAGGCCATCATTGCTGGCATCCAAGCACGCAAACTTGATTTTCTCAATGTCCCCGGCGTCGGAAAGGCAAGCAGCGACAAGGTACTTGAAAAGCTTATGGAATATGCGGGATTGACCGTCGACGGAAAGGTCACCATCGACACGAAGCGCATCCTACGCCTCCCTTCCTCGCTCCATTCAAAAATATCCATGATCTGCACCCTCGTCAAGCATCCTGAAACATTCGATCCCTTCTCCCATGCGGTACCTCGGTTCGTTCATGAACGTCCCTAACACGTATTTGTTTAGCTCACCATTTCCAATCTCAATAATACCGTTGACAATTAGTCCATAATTATATCTTTATTTACCATATAGTACATAAATATTGCTTTATTCTTATTATCTCAACCATATGGTTGCCTTTTTTCACGCAAGGTTTATATTTCTTCAATCAGATGCTTCTGCATGGAATCCGACCATGACACGGCCCCGGCGGTGCCGTACTGGCGCTGGCTCGAGGGACAGCTTGCGGAGCTGTCGGCCGAGCTGGGCCGTGTCACCGAGGAGCGCGACCAGGCAGTGCAGGAGCTCGAGCGGCTCAGGGCCAGGCTTCACGCGTACGAGAATCCCCACACGCCCTCGTCGGCGGTGCGGTTCAAAAAGGCCGCGCCGGAGCGGACCGGGAAGCGGGGCGCGCCGAAGGGGCACCCTGGTACGACACGCGCTGCGCCCGTGCCTGAAGAGGACATAACGGTGCACAGGAACTTCTGCCCGCACTGTAGGGAAGCGCTCGGCGAGCCGGAGCGCGTGACAGAGCGCGTCATCGAGGACGTTGTCCCGTCGCGCGTGGTGACCACGCGCTTCACTCTCGGCGAGTACACCTGCCCCGGCTGCGGGGCGCATGTAGCGGCGCGCCACGCCGACTGCCCGCAGAGAGGAAGGTTCGGCATCGGCGTGCACGTGTCAGCAGTGCTTCTCAAGCACACGGCACGGGCGCCGATACGAAAGATCATCGATGTCATGGGGCGCATCTACGGCCTGACGCTTTCGCCAAAGGCGGTCCAGGACATCCTGCTTCGCGTGGGCGACGCCTGCTGTGCGGGCTACAATGCGCTCCTTACGCGCATCAGGGCCGCAAAATGGGTGCATATCGACGAGACGAGCGTGCGCGTCAACGGGAAGAACTGGTGGATATGGGTGTTCCGGACGGACACAGACGACGTTGCCGTCGTCATTCGCGAGACGCGCTCCGCATCGGTGGCGCGCGAGGTGCTCGGCGACAATCCGCCGCCGGTGGTGGCAGACGGCTATCCAGGCTACAACTGGATACGCACCAAGCAGCGATGCTGGGCGCACCTGCTGCGCGAGATGGACGCACATGCCGATGCGTCCGACGCGGGCCGCTCACTTGCAGACGCGGTGCACGCGCTCTATGGTGATCTGAAAACAGCACTCGAGGGCGATGACGAAGCGGAGCGCCTCGACACAAAGCGGCGCCTCGAGGCGCGGCTGCGCGACATCATCACGGGTCACGATGAAGCTGTCAATCCCGAGCTCAAAAAGCCGGTCACGTACCTGCGCAATGGCATCGGCGACTGGTTCACGTGCCTGGCCCACCAGGGCATGCCGGCGACAAACAACCTTGCGGAGCAGGCAATCCGCGAGCACGTGGTGCAGCGCAAGATAATCGGCGCCTTCCGCTCCGAGCGCGGCCCGAAAAGCTACGCCTGCATAGCGTCGCTGCTCGAGACGTGGTCGTACCAGGGCATGGACCCGTACGAGGAGCTTGACGCGCTGCTGCGCCGTGAGCTGTGCCTCAGGGAGTAGGCACAGCCATGGCGGCAGCATGCCTGCCGCCATAAAAAAGGTGTTGCTATTCTACCGAGCTAAACAAATACCCTAACACTATTATTTATCTTATGCTATTATATATAATATAATATGCTAAAATTATGAAAAGATTTAAATATAAAAATATATAGATATCACTATACCTAAGTCAGGTGATAGCATGGATATGAAGAAAATCATACCGGTGATTGTTGTCATACTTGTGGCAGCAGTCGTAGTCATTTCAACGGGGGCGTTCACATCCGTGACCGCCGAACGTAGTGCCGTCATTACCGTTGCAGGAGACTCTGAAGCACTCCTTTCCATCGTGCCCACCGAAACGCCAAACGGGAAGTACCTCAAAGAAGGTGACGATGGCGCCGTATACCTCGACTTTGCCGATGTTGCCGCAGAAGGCGTGAACGTGAACGCCGTCACCGTGGTAAACGATGTCTTTATCATCACCAACAACGGCACCCAGTCCGTCCAGGTCATTCTGACCAAAACAGGCGACAATGCAAATAAGATACTCTTCGGCGATATCGAATCTGGCGTCACGATTGGTGTCGGCGGCACCTACACCGTCTCCTTTGAGATCAACTCGTA
>JAHKLV010000138.1 GCA_020854925.1 Candidatus Methanofastidiosia archaeon
GTTCCCCTTATGTTTCAAGAGGAGACACAGGCATGAAGAACCAGTTCCAGATGCTCGAAGGAATCGTGCTATCGATTCCCTAGGTATCAGCCACCGTATCCTGCGAGTGTGGCGAGAGCTTTTTTGGTATAACCCAGGGGAAGAGATGTAGTATGATGGATATGCGAGGAACGCTTCAGTAATAAAGAAAGAGAAAAGGAAAAGAGGATGAGCTAAAGCGCTCATACCTTCTTCTTCACGACGATTTCCGGCTCGTTCTTCTTCTGGAGCCAGGGAATCATGGAGCGGACCTCGCGACCGACGCGCTCGAGCAGCGTGTTCTGCTCCTTGGCGCGGCGCGCGTAGAAGTAGGGCCTGCCCACCTGATTCTCAAGAAGCCAGCGCTTGGCGAACTCGCCGTTCTGGATGTCGTCCAGCGCCTTTTGCATCGCCTTCTTGCTGTCCTCGTTGATGACGGTGTCCCCGACGCAGTAGTCGCCGAACTCGGCGGTGTCGCTGCAGTCGTTGCGCATCTTCGTGAGCCCACCCTCGTTGATGAGGTCGGTGATGAGCTTGAGCTCGTGGCAGCACTCGAAGTACGCTACCTCCGGCTGATAGCCGGCGGCGACAAGGGTGTCAAAGGCGGCCTTGATAAGCGACGACACACCGCCGCAGAGGATAGTCTGCTCGCCGAAGAGGTCGGTTTCGGTCTCTTCCTTGAACGTCGTCTCGAGCACGCCGGCCCGGGCGCAGCCGATGGCCATGGCGTAGGCAAGCGCCGTCTGTTTCGCGTTGCCCGAATAGTCCTGCTCGACGGCGAGGAGGCAGGGAACGCCCATTCCTTCCTCGTACATCTCGCGGACGCGAAGGCCGGGGCTCTTGGGGGCGATCATGATGACGTCCACGTACTCCGGCGGGACGATCTGGCGGTAGGTGATATTGAATCCGTGGGAGAACATGAGCGTCTTGCCGGGGGAGAGATGCTGTGCAATCTGCTCGCGGTAGACCTTTCCCTGCGACTCGTCCCAGATGAGGATCTGGACGATGTCCGCATCCTTTGCCGCCTCCTCGACGGTGGCAACGGCGAGCCCTTCCTTCTCGGCAAGCGCCCACGACTTGCTGCCGGGCCGGAGCCCCACGACAACGTCGATGCCGCTGTCCTTGAGATTGCGCGACTGGGCGCGGCCCTGGCTTCCGTACCCGATGACGGCGACCCTCTTTCCTTTCAGGTATTTCAGGTCGGCGTCCTTTTCATAATACATAGTAGCCATAGTGTGTACACCTCATGCGGTATATGCCTGTGCATCTTTGCGGTTCCTTATTATTGTTTTGCTAATTTCGGCAGCGAAACGACCTTGCCGCCCCGTGAGAGCGCGACGTTGCCGGTGCGTGCCACCTCCTTTATCCCGAAGGATGAAAGGAGCTCTATCATGGCGTCGACCTTCTCGTGGCGCCCCGTTATCTCCACGGTGACGACCTGGTCGGTGATGTCCAGTATCTTTGCCCGGAAGACGTCAACAATCTGGATGACCTCGGAGCGCTGCTGGGTGGAGGCGACCCCCACCTTGATGAGCGCCATCTCCCTGCTCACCGAGTTGTTGGTGTCGAGGTCCACCACCTTGATGGTGTCGATAAGCTTGTTGAGCTGCTTTTTTATCTGTTCGAGCACTTGCTCGTTTCCCTCGAGGATGATGGTCATCCGGGAGACGCCCTCGACCTCCGTGGGCCCCACGGCGAGGCTCTCGATGTTGTAGCCGCGCCGGCTGAAAAGGCCGGATATCTTGGCAAGCACGCCCGGGCTGTTTCTCACCAGGACCGAGATGGTGTGTTTCATTCCTTCACCCCCAGCATGTTCCTAATGCACGCACCCGGCGCCACCATGGGGTAGACGTTTTCCTCCGGCGGGATGAGGCAATCTATGATGCACGTGTTGTCCGTGTCAAGGGCTTTTTTCAGTGCCGGTTTCAGTTCGTCTATCTCCTTCACGCGCATGCCCGCGGCGCCGTAGGCTTCCGCAAGCTTCACAAAGTCGGGATTGCCCGCCAATGGCGTCGACGCGTAGCGCTTGCTGTAAAAGAGCTCCTGCCACTGGCGCACCATGCCGAGGTAGCCGTTGTTCATGATGACGACGTTGACGTCCAGGTCGTTATAGACGGCGGTGGCCAGCTCTTGGATGTTCATCTGGATGCTCCCGTCTCCCGCGATGTCAAAGACATCCTTGTCGGGGAAGGCGTACTTGACGCCGAGCGACGCGGGGAAGCCGTAGCCCATGGTCCCTAGGCCGCCTGACGTAATGAGCGAGCGGGGCTTCGTGTACGTGTAGTACTGGGCTGCCCACATCTGATTCTGGCCCACCTCTGTCACGATGAGGGCCTCGCCGTTTGTCACCTCGTAGATGGCCTCCATGATCATCTGGGGATTGAGCGTGTCGGGGTTGTGTGACGCCAGTGGGTAGTGCTCCTTCCAGTACGCGATGTTTTCCAGCCACGGCGACGTGGCGGGGCGCGCCTCGACGGCCGCGGTAAGCTCGGTGAGCGTCTCCTTCAGGTCGCCCACGATGGGGATGTCGACGCGCACCGTCTTTCCTATCTCCGCCGGGTCGATGTCGATGTGTATTATCTTCGCATTGGCGGCAAACTCGGCAACGCGCCCCGTGATGCGGTCGCTAAACTTCGTGCCGA
>JAHKLV010000168.1 GCA_020854925.1 Candidatus Methanofastidiosia archaeon
CTCTGGAAGAGCAGGAAGAGCGATACGGCATCGTCGCGCTCATCGAGTTCGAGGTACTTATCCTGATGGTCTTCTCGCGCCCTGGCGATGGCCAGCCTGATAAGCGAACCGCTTATGGTGTTGAGGTCGATGGAAAGGTACGAAAGCGCGCGAGGCGAAAAAGGATTGACGAGCACCATTGCTGTTACCTCTTCTTCAATCTTCTTAATGCTTTGTATGGCCCTGCGGCACTCAGGTGTAGAACGACAAAACGGGAATGAGAAGAAACGCCATCACCGTGGAACGGTGCACGCCCATGAGTGCGGGGAGCAGGCCTACGGCCGTGGCAACGGCACAGAGAAGGGCGCCCTGGATGCCCGATAGCACACACACGAGAATCCCTTGGAACACGATGCCCACGAGGGAAAGGCGCCGGTAGCTTACCCGTGAGACGGCGGGTATGAGGAGCCGGGCTAGCGCCATGAGAAGGGGGTAGGCAAGGCCGGCCGCAAGACACATCACCGCGAGGAGTGCATGGAATGTGGACGGGGTAATCGTTCCGAGCAGGCGTTGGACATGCACGAGCGCGCCGTTTCTCGCAGCGCCCCCGACCTGGAGGACCATGAGGGCAAAGAGGGCGTTGGCCGTGTTGATGGCGCAGCACGAGCAGATGTACCCCCGCATGGGGTCATGGCCCCGTGGTCGCACAACGAGGAGCGCCGCCTGGCTGGCTCCGATGCCTGGTATGAGTGCCACGCACGAACCTGCCAGGGTGCCCTGCGCCATGGAGCAAAGCATCTCGCAGCGTCCCGCCTGCAGCTCGGCATCAAGCGACTGGGGCGGTGCCGAACGTGTTCCCCGCATGCTAATGAGCAGGGTGCTTATGCCAAACATGCCTGAAAAGACGGGGAAGAGGGGGTCTGGCCCCCACACCGGCCCGGCCAGGACGGCCCATCCGAAGACGCCGCTAAGTGCTACCACGAGCGCCGCCATGCCCATGCGCCGCCATGTGCCGTGAGATGCTATCATCCTGACCAGCACCACAACGAGCACGAAGGGTATGGCAGCCTTCACCAAGGGATATCCCCCTCTGATGAGGGCGAGGGAGGGGTAGACGCAGATGACGAGGGAGACCACGGCAAAAAGGCTCGCGAGACCGGAGAGGCGAATGGCCTCGAGGCCGCGCCCCATAAGCACCATGCGGTGTGCGGGAAGTGCCGCAACAGCCGTGTCTTCGGAGGGGATCCCGAGAAGCGTCGTGGGTATGAAGTCGATGAAGGTATGGGTTAGCGAGAGGGCGCAGATAAACGACGAGGCGGGAAGGGGGGCGATGCCCCGATTCGAGGCGAGGGCGACGGCGAGCGGTGCCGCCGTGTTGACGTGGATGCCGGGAACAAGGCCCGTCACCACGCCGCATGCCGTACCGAGCAGTGTGCATGCCACCACAGAACCGTCCATGCCGTATCGGCGGTGAGGCAGGATAAGAAGGATGGCGGGGCAGAAAAGTATATCATTGGGGCATAGGGGAGCCAGGCACGCCACAGGCTATTCTTCTATTTCCATTTTTCTGAAGATGCCCTTCTTTTCCTCTTCCAGCATGTGATGTTTCGCATGCTTCATGAGTACGGGAAGGAATTCTTCCGGCAGGGCGTCCCGTGCCTTCCTGGTCTTCTTTCCCATGGGATGATATACTATGTTCCTGGATTTATTTATGTATTTCGCACAAATCCGCATAGTCGATGATTTTTGCCGTTATATCACCTTCAAGGGACACAAGCTCAAAGAGGATCCGCAGATGTGCGCCTTCCACGAGGCGTGCGGCGGGAGAGCCCAATCGTTCCATCCGCTCCCGGTCCGCCGCATAGATATGGGCGATGACGGTACCGTAGGGCGTTTCGACGGTGCACACGGGATGGGTACCCGTGTATGTGACACCGGTTATGTGTGAGGGAAGGGCCGTAATGAGCCCTACGGCAAGAGGCGATCCCCCTCCCGTCGCACAGCGGGGGATGAGGGAGAGGTCGTGCTGCTGTCCCACGAAGAGGACTGGCGCGCCATAATAGGTACGGTACACGCCCCGGGCATCCACCTCGTCTCCCCAGAACGGCCGGATGCCCCCGCGGCTGTAGACTGTGCACACCCCTGACCCATCCTCTACCTGGAGGAGGATACCGCCATAGTACGGCCGCACGGAGGCCACCGTCCCGGAAATCCGGTACGCTTCACCCTCGCGAAAGACCGTTGATAGAGGCACGGCGCAGGCTGCCTCAACAGAGGAATCAAGAATGATGAGGCTAAGGCAGTGCTCCTCCTCCGTGACGAGTACACGGGCGCGCACTTGGTCCCCGACGCGTACATACTCCTTGAGGGGAATGGTGCTTTCCCCTATGAGGATGCCGTCTTTTCCGATTTCCCGCACCGTCCCATATACCTCGACACAACAGCCGGCGGCGGCAAGCGAAAGGGAGGGGGACGTCCGTTCGATGTCTTCCGGACTCGCCCGTCCCAGCACCTCCACGTCCTCCGGGGCGGAGATCTGAAGCTCATAGAGGGGCCAGTACTGGCGCAGATAGGCCACATCCACGCAGGAGAGGGTCCCCCTTACCCTCACGATGTCGCCTGCAGACGGCACCTGTTCCATGGCAGAGGCCGTTCCATAAAACAAGGGGACCGAGACGTCTTGCGTCCCGGAAACAACGAAAAAGACGTTGCCCCTGACCGTGTAAAGCCGGGAAACGACCCCCATTACCTCGACATAGTCGTCCACCTGCGCACCCGGGGCACCCGAAAGCGCCCGTGGGGCGGCCGTCTCGGAAACATAGAGGATGAAGCCAACGCCCACGAGGGCGAGGCAGAGGCTTACAAGGATGGTGCGGTTGATGTTCATGAACCCAGGTAAGCTTTCCAAGGTCAAGTACCATACGGAAGGCAACCTCTCTAGCATTGTGGGGTGCGCCCCGGTTATAGAAAAATTTATATGGTACCTGCATCTCGATTTTAATATGCGCAGTGTGGCGACCATGGCACGTAACGTCTGGCACGAAGTGACCCTCTTCCTGTCCTATACGCACAACAGGATATGGGTAGTCCTCGTAGCGCTGTTTCTTGCGGGCTACCAGTCGCTACAGTTTTTCCTCGAACACCCGGACTGGTACGTGACCTTTTCCCCAGATCTCACCATCTGGCTGCAAGAGACGTTTTCCACCCCGTCGCTCGACTATGCTCTTTCGTATTACTATCCTTTCGGATTCATGATCTGCCTCCTCCTCCTGGTCTACCTCGTGGTCAAGGAGGGTCGACAGGGCTGGAAGTGGGGGTATGCAATCCTCGCGTGCTGGATTGCGCATTTTGTCATCGAGATGTTCTATCCGGTAGCCCCCCCGCTTCGCTGGGAATCCGGAGCGCGGGCCATCCGTCTCGAGGTGTTTCCCCTCTCCGACATACTCGTGAGCGTAAAGTACGGTGGCATGCCATCCGGTCATTTCGGATACATCTTCATAGGGTTCCTTATCGCACGATTCAATTTTCTCAAGACGCGGTCCCACGATTACCGGGGGTACATGCTCTTCTTCCTGGCGAACCTCGTGCTTACCACCTTCACGGTGCTGTATCTCGGGGAGCACACATGGGAGGACCTTGCAGGGTCATTTCTCATATTCGGGGGATTGTTTTATCTGTTCTCCCAGCTTGTGGAACCGACCATCTTTCCCAGCTGCGCCAAGAATCCTGCCGCGGCCATGTTGAGAAAAATGGAAAAATCGCCATAGTCGACGGCGGTCACGACCCGTAAGCGCAGGAAGCCTATGATCTTTCTCCATGGGAAAAATGCGCTTATTTCTCTTACAATACGTTATTTGAACCAGGTACTATACCTCTAATATATGTGGATTTTACGTATCTTACATCGTGCTCTTGGCAAGCGTGCGCGCATAGCGCCGCTTCTTGGCAATAGCCGTTTTTTCCGCCTTGATGTAGGTGATGGCATCGGTCGGGCAGGCGGCGCAGCAGGCGGGGTCGCCACCGCACAGGTCACATTTGAATGCCTTGTGCCGTGCCTTGTCATACCCCATGCACCCGTACGGGCAGGCGACAAGGCACATCTTGCAGCCGATGCACCGGTCTTCCATGACCAGCACGGCCCCCGTGGCCGGGTCGCGCCAGAGCGCCTCGTAGCGGCATGCGTGCATGCATGGCGCATCGTCGCAGTGGTGGCACACCACAGGGACGCTTCTGCCTTCCTCTGCCCAGATGATTGCATGGATGCGCGCCTTTGAGGGGTTGCACTGCTTTTCGTGCTTGAGCGAGCATGCCAGCTCGCATATCCTGCATCCGGTGCACTTCCCTATGTCAACGGTGATGAGCTTGTCCATTCC
>JAHKLV010000171.1 GCA_020854925.1 Candidatus Methanofastidiosia archaeon
AGAGACTCCAGATCTGCATAGGGTGGTGGCGTGTAAGGAACGCGGGCCTCCTCGATGAAAAATCCTGCAACGAGGTCGCCTTCTATCACCACACGATACATGACCTCCGTACCGGATGCGTGTGCGCAGGTGACATAGACCACGTCGTACCAATCACCATTCGTTTCTTCGGTGCCGCTATAGTCCTCAAACGCGCCGTAGAGGGTAGACAGCTGCTGCACCGTGGCGGCCAGGGCAAGGGGTGTCAGCACCCCCTGCATCTCCGTGGTCATCAGGAGAGAAGCAGCGGCATGGTCATTGGCAAAGAGCGCGTCGGTGAACTGCAGGGCGGTCTCTCTCGGGGTGCGCGATACGTCCGGAGGCGCATCCCCCCCGCCTGCAATGCAACCGGTACAGCACGCCGCACAGACGATGAGCACTATGCAAAGCGTGGTGAATGGTGCAAAGCATGGTCGCATGGGGGGTAGCTGTCATCGTGACATAAATGTGTTACGTTTGCTGGCGCCCAAGAGACCGTGCGAAGGAAGAAAGGAAGGGGGCGAAGTGCCCCACCAGAAAGAGAAAAAGCCCTAAAGGGACGCAAGGAGTGCCTGCATCTCTGCCATCGCCTGGCGGAGCGCACCGGCGGCAGCAATGGGGTTACCCAGCATCATGGCGCCCTCCACACGGCCCTGTATGGCGCTGACAAGGGCTTCCTGCTCTGCCGTCATCTCCTCCGGAAGCTGGGAAAGCACGTCCTCCCACAGGATAAGCGCCTGTTCGAGCACCGTTGATACGAGCGGCTTGAACGTTGCCGGACCCGATGGATTCAGGCCAGGCTCCACATCATTGAACTCGTAGGCCCCTATGTCATAGGCGTTTTTTTGTGGGCGAGCAATGCCGCGGATGTCATCAAGGACCCGTCCATAGAACGTGGGGGAGGTATCAAACCCGGCGTCTATAAGGGGTGAGACCGCCATGGGGCGGAAATCGGCGGTCAGCGGTTGGGCGAAGAGCGGGCTTTCAAAGAGGATGCCGTCTCCAAAGAGGGGCAGGATGTCGTACCCCGATGCCTCAAGCTGCGCATCATCAAAGAGGCAGTATGAAACGACAGGGAAGTCTCCCTCAGTAGCGATGTAGGGATCTTCCTCAAGGAAGAAAGAACACGCATTGCCAGAGCTGGCGATGTTGGTAAGAAGAAGGACCGTGGGCCCAATGGGATCTTCTGCGTCGCCATCGTTGTAGACGCCAAGACCATAGTCGTTCCCGTATACGGTGCAGTTGGAAACAGCCATGTTGCCTGTGCCGTCGTTATCGGCATAGATGCCATACTCGTTGCCGAAGGATATCACGTTAGAAACATATATGGAAGACTGGTAATCGGCATAGACCGCAATCCCTTCATCATCATTTCCGGAGAAGGTGCATGCATATATGTATATACCATCATCACTATTATCGTCCCAAGAATTCACTTCCATGCCTGCTTCCCCGTTAGCGTGGGCGATGCATCCATCGATGTCAACGGTACAAGAGGAGCCTTCAAATTCTAAGGAGAATCCTTCCTCGCCACTGAAGGACGCGCTGCATTCGATTATGTTTACCGAGGCATCAGTAGTTTCAATATCAATCTCAAATCCTTCGTTCTCGTTGTTGCTCGCTGAGCAATAGAAAAATCCGCACAACAGGCCGGTGGTATCTTGAATATTAATATCGTATCCTTCCTCTTCGTTGCCATACGCATGACAGTAGGACATTTCGAAGTATAGGGAGGTGGTATCGTCGATACTTATGGAAAATCCCTCTCCGTCGTTACCGTATGAGGAACAGTAAAACATCGTAAGGCGCGCGTTGGTAAACTCATCAAGACGTATGTAGAATCCATCATCCGTGTCTGTTGCCACGCAGTCGTTCAACGCAATCACGGTGGCGTTCCCGACTTCTATCCCCTCTTCGCCATAGCATCGGACGGTAAGCCCAGAAATGGCAACTAAGTCGACAAGAACGTCAGAGTCATCGTCTCGACCGAGAAGAAAGTCCTTTCCCTGGTCCACGACATGAGAACCATCGATAATGGTGTCGCCTGAACCCACACCGACGATGGTGAGCGAGCGGTCGCCGATATCAAGGGTGTCCAAAGGATAGTACGTTCCCGCAGCGATGACGATGGTGTCACCACTTGCTGCAGAGGCAAACGCAGCCTCAAGTTCAGCCGTGGTAGACACGGTATGGGTATCTGCCGCGACTGCAGGGACAATCCCCACAAAAAGCGAGCACACAAGCCCGCAGATAAAGACTAAACGAATGATATGATTACGTATATAATGAGAAATAGGTGAATGTATAAATATATTTCCTCTATTCAGGAAAAAAGATTGAAAAAGAGGGGAAAACCCCCTCTAAAGCGAACTCATGAGTGCCATGGCGCGCTGGAGCGCGCCAAGCGCCGCGATGGGGTTTCCCAAAGACCCAGCGCCCTCAATAAGCGCCTGTACCTGGTCAAGCACAGCCTGCTGGTCAGGCGTCGGTGTCTCAGGAAGTGTGGCAAGCACAGCGTTCCAAGCCTGCAAGGTGTTGACAAGGGCTGTCCCCACGAGCGGCTGCATGGTCCCCGGGGTAAAGGAGGCGGGTAGCTCGTAGGCGCCGATGTCAAAGAGGCCGTTCTGCGGGCGATGGGTGCCGGCAATGTCCACCGTCACCGCACCGAACTCCGAAGGGAGAGCGTTAAGACCTGCGTCCTTGCACGGTGAGGCTGCCGCTATCTTGAACGACCAAGATGGAAGATACGTCATTCCAACACCATCAAGGCCCCCTGTGGAGGTCACGCGCGCCTCTACATCAATGAGCGGGTCCTCGAAAATATTACCATATACAAAGAGAGTACCAACGCAGGTAGAAAGGCCTATGGAATACCCGGGGGGAAACGTTGTCCCGTCGAGCCTGGCTTCATCCATGCGCTCTGAATGGAATATGTCGTTATGGGCAAAGACTATCGAATCTGACATGGATATCCGTGCGTCATAATAGGTATCTATTTTTCCATCGAGCTCACCGGAACTTGGTAAATTCAGAGCGCAGTCGTAAATGATATTGTTTGCGACCACGGCAGAAGAACCACCAATGCACTCGATACCGTTGTCGCTCATTCCTACCGTATTGTTCGTGATGGTTGCTGTTGATGCGCAAGAACCAGACACGTAGATTGCTGTTTGGTCATTGAAAAAGGAAATAGTGTTTTTTACGGTAACAGCGTTACAGGAAAAAGAATAAATACCAAAGTAAAACCCTTGCACAACGGTATCCTGTATCAGTACTGATGTCGTATATTCTACCCCAATCCCCATAGGGGGAATGCCACTATCTGCATCTCGAGGGGCTACTGGTATCCTGAGTGCAAGCACGGTGTTGCCACTAAACGACGCCTGCTCGGCATCCTGCACATGTATGCCCGTGGGGGCTATGATAAAGCAATCTGAAACAGAAATGGACGAATAGACATACGATTCCCCATCGCGCTCGGATCCAGAATCAGGGGCGTCTACCTCTTGCGATGTCATTACCGCAGTTTTTGGATGGTCAGACGTGTCAATAGTGAATCCCGCCAGGTGTCGGTACTCCTCTGTCACTCTCCCTCCATCGCGGGCTCCGGGCATGGCAAGCCGTATCGCACCGTTAAGAATCGTTGCCTCGGCACCGCTTCCCAGAAGCGTGAGCGATTTGTTGAGGATTAGAGTACCGATATCATATTCACCCGGACCGACGATGATGGTATCGCCAGGAGCGGCGTTGTCAATGGCGCTTTGAAGGTCATCGCCCTCAAAGACATAGTGTGTCGTACCCTCGGCAGCACTCACTACCGGAATAGAAACACTGACAAGTAACATAGCTAAGAAAATTGAAAGATGCTTCCTACTCATACGGGCAGTAGACCACCAAGATATAAAAATGTTATGATATTTCAAATAAAGAATACAAAAAAAGAATCAGGCCAGGGTGGCCTGAAGTGATTCCATGAGTGCCATTGCCTGCTGCAGGGCGCCGTTGGCGGCGATGGGATTCCCAAGCGACCCCGCCCCCGCGATAAGCGACTGGATCTCGTCAAGCAGGGCCTGCTGCTCGGGGGTCACTGCTTCGGGAAGCAGGAGTAGGATGTCGTTCCATAGATGTGTCGTGGCCACGAGCGAGGTCCTCACGAGCGGCTGCATCGTTGCGGGGGTGTAGCTAGCCACCATTTCAACGGCACCGATGTCGTAGAGCCCGCCCTGTGGCCTGTGCGTGCCTATGATGTCATCATAGACGCCGCCGAGCTCGGGGGCGGAAGCGTCAACGCCGGCGTCCCTGCAGGGGGACGTGGACGAGAGGGAGAAAAACCATGAACCCTCCTCGATAGGCGCGATGACACCGTCCCTTCCCCCTGCCGGTGCGGCAAAGAGCACATAGAGCTGTATGAGCGGGTCCTCGAAGATATTCCCTGACACGAAGTACTTGCAGCCGTCAAGCCGTATCTCGTACCCTTCGGGAAAGCCCCATGAGGACACGCCATTCAATCCGGGGGACGTTGGGCGAGACATCCAGTGGTAGATGTCGTTGTTTGCAAAGACGATGGTTTCGGCTTCTATCCATGCATCAAACAGGTAGCGGTATGAATCAAGGATGATATTGTTCACGACGGCGGCCGTATCCGCAGACACC
>JAHKLV010000131.1 GCA_020854925.1 Candidatus Methanofastidiosia archaeon
AGTCCATCAAGGACCGGCAGCTTGGATACGCCTTTTTTATTTGTGTGAAGAACGCGTAATCAAAGAATCTCTTTTTCAACGACGATACGTTCATACAGTGGATATTCCTTGACAATCGTAAACACGATATCCGTGTCTTCTATCATCTCACGAAGCTCCTGGGCTGCAGCCCACGAGGTGAGAATCTTCGTGCCCTGCACCTCCACCATGTCGTCATCACGCTCAAACGATTCCTGGATGACTGAGAGGACCCCGTCTCGACGCTCAGGGGTGCCTGCCTCGATTTCGCCGCGCACGAGAAGGCCGTCTTCGTCGATGTCTTCATACTTCTTTGCCTCCGTCTGCGCACGGCGCTTGAGGCGCTCCCTGAGCTGTACGCCATCCTTGAAGCGGGACGAGCAGTAATGTACCGAAAGGTCGAGGTCTTTTGTTTCGTTTACCAGGGAGAGTGCCAGCTCTTCGCTACCCATGACGGCGTTCGAGGACGAGGAAAAGCTCATGCCGAGGCGCCTGAGCGCCGCGCTGTTCGTCTCCGAGTATTCCAGTTCGTTGAGGTTCAGGAACTGGGCCCCGATGTCGTCAAGGTATGCGGCAAGCGAGAGGATCTCCTCACGATGTCCAGGTATGACGGGTATTTCCGCTCCCACGTCCATATCAAACGACATTGCGAGGGACACCTTGTCCCAGGCCCCGTTCTGGGGATGGAATCGTATCTCGTCGATGACCGGTTCAAGATACCCAAGGACGGTGCGGTCGGCAAGGGTGCCGGAGGTATAGAGATGGATATGGTGGCTCTCGGAAAAGGTGTCCTTTAGGAGCGTGGCATACTCGATGGTCTCGTCGGAGACGAGGAGGGGGTCGCCGCCCGTGATGCCGGTGCCGAGCGCCTGCATGGCCCGGGCCTCGGCCAGCACGTCCTCCTTGTCGATTACGCGCCTCTCGTTGGCCCACTTGTGCCACGAACCCTTCCGGTGGGAGGACAGCGGACAGTAATAGCAGTTGTCCAAACAGGCGCCGGTCATGAAAAGTACGAGCTTAGCACCTTGGGCGCAGAGGGTGCACCCCGTAGGAATCTTTCCGTGATAGGTCTCCCCGGGAAAGGTGTACATAGGAAGAATGCGACGAAAAGATTTATATAAGTTTTCAATCTAGTCATGCGCAAGCCCTCGTGGTCTAGTGGATACGACGTCAGCCTGCGGAGCTGAAGATCCCGCGTTCGAATCGCGGCGAGGGCGCCAAAAATCATGCTGTATTTTTCAATGAGCATCTCTTTTGCTGTTTTTTTCTTTTGGTTGAAGAAGACGTGGCTGATGAGAAATCCTGGGAAAAGACCCCCTGTTGTCAGGCATACACGGTGTGCTCTCACGAGCAATAGATATTTAAAGCAAGGTCAAGATATCCCCCTGTGCCCCATACGGCACCGGCAAGGATATCTTTACCTGCCGGCACCGTACACGGCGCTTTCCTGCCCTCGTGGTCTAGTGGATACGACGTCAGCCTCCGGAGCTGAAGATCCCGCGTTCGAATCGCGGCGAGGGCGCCATGTTCTATTTGAATTTTTCATTCTTATAAGAATATATTTCTCATTTAAATATAGGTATTCGGGATTAATTATTTAAAAGAAAAAAAACCTGTAGATATGTCCCGATTTTAAGGGCATCACCCAATACGCCCCCTTTTGAAATGGGCCAAATGTCAGACCCATTTCATTTACAATATTGTACCAAAAAAGAGAGGATGGCATGGTTGGTGGTCAAGAGATAGGCACCATCCCCTCATAGATGGATGTGGCACGGTAACATACGGATATGTCTATAAAAATATATCGATACCCTTCTACCGTGCAGTGGAGCCCTATCGCTTCATGGCCTTGACAAGCAGACTGGCGATGTCTTCCACCGGTATGCCCTCTTCTCCTTCAGACTCCTTGATGCCGTCAAGATGGTGCTTGCAAAACGAGCAGTAGGTGGCAAGGGTGTCAGCACCCTGGCTCCGCTCAAGTGAGACCTTACCGACAGCCCCCGATATCTCGGGATAGTTGGGTTTGGCACCAGCCGGAGCTCCGCAGCAAAACACGTGCTCGTTCTTTATTTCCTTTACCTCGTAGCCTGCGGCGGCAAGAAGCTCGCGCGGAATGTCAAAGAGATCCTTGAGCGGGCATGCGTCCCTGAGGGCGACCGTGCCCGATTGTGGCTCAAAGGAGAGCTTGCCGGCGTCGTAAAGCTCCTTGTAGACCTGCAGCACATGCTTTACCTCAAAAGCTGGTTTACGGAAGAGTGCTTCGTATTCGGTGCCAAGCACCTTATAGCAGGCGGGGCACGACGTGATAATCGTCTTGATGCCCATGGCCTCGAGATACTCGGTGTACTCCTTGGCATACGCGCGCATGTCGTCAAGATGCCCGTTGTCTATGAGAAAGAGGCCACAGCACCGTTCACCCTCTATGGCACGCGGCGTGATGCCGCAGGCGTTGAGGATCTTCATCGTATCGTGGGCGATAGAGACATTCTTGAGCGCAATCCAGCATCCCGCCATGTATGCGGTCGTGCTATCGGGGGAAAGAACCATATCCTCCGTAATCCACAAGTCGTTCCTGTTGTCGTTGGGTGCACCTTTCGGATTGTAAGCGGTAAGGATGTTGTGTGAGATGTGAGTTGTCTTTTGTGGTTCCCGTTCCTGTTCCTGTAGCAGCCCCCGTTCACACTGGATGATGGCCATGATGTCAATGCCCGCGGGGCATGCATCGTTGCAGGCGCCGCAACGCGAACAGAGGTAGACGGCGTCATACCCCTCGGGAGACAATACCTCCCCCTTCATGAGCGGTTCAAGCTGGAGAATCTTGTTCTGGGGGGAGTAGGCATCATTTTCTGTCACTACGGAAAAAGGACACATGGCACCGCAGTCGTTGCACTGCAGGCACGTAGCTATCTGGGACAGCAGCATCTGCTGTCGCTCCTTGTCGACGTTCATGCAAGATACTAGACTGGTTTCATATAAATATATATTCGAAAAAAGAAAAGAAGGCCCCTTAAATGGGCCTGAAGACAAACTTGAAGAGGCTCTGGGTCCCGGCTGCCACACCGCCACCAAAATAGGCGAGATTCCACTGTGCAGATACGGCGCCAGACTCGTTCATGGTAAGAATAACCGTAAGGGTGTCACCGCCTGCGTTGGTGAAGACAAAGGTGGTGGATTCGGGGAAAAACGGTGCCGTTGCCTCGTTCCACTCACAGAATCCCCCTCCGCAGTGGGTAAAGAGCGTCGCACGCAAGGTGTTCGCATCGACAACGCCGAGGCTGAGGCTGCTTATCTTTGTCGATGCGTCGACATTCAACCATACGGCGGCGTAGGACTCAATATAGTAGTTGGGTCCAAGGGACGATACTGCTTCATTCCACTCCATGGTGGTGGTGTAGGCATAGACACCTCCCGCATCGTACTTGCCGTTGAGGGTGACATCAATGGTGCCGTCAGGCTGTTTCGTAAGGGTGTAGGCCTCCTCCCGGTCTGCATAGTCTATGATGCCCACCAGGTCCCCGTCATCATAATAACCTGAAAAGTACCCCATATAGTGCTTTCCCGAAAGGAACTGCCAGGTGTACACGTGCACATCCATGCCCCCTTCACCATCGGATACGATATAGAGGTCGGTGATGCCGGATATGATCAATCCCTGCGGTTTGTAGTGGCCGTACCAGAAGATGTTATGGAAATTGGGAGGCAGGGTCATTGTTGGTATGGCAGTGAACGTGAAGTAGGTTGGCGGAAGCGTGTAGGTAGGAATATAGGTTGGTGTTGCCGTTGTGGTATAGGTCGGAGATGAGGTGGTTGTGGGAGCGGCTGTCGTAGGTGCCGCAGTCGTGGTGGGAGCGGCTGTTGTGGTGGGAGCGGACGTAGTCGGCGGAGGCGTTGAAGTGGGGCATCCCTGATTCGACGGTTCGCCCGGTATGAGCGGACAGGCGTCGTACTCATCCTGTACACCGTCACCGTCGCTGTCGACGATGTCGTTTCCACCCATGATGCACCCTGAAAAGAGGGCGGCCGCCATCATGAAGACTAACACTATGACTAATGACCGGGAGTTCATGGTGCTACCTTGTGCTCAAGGAATAAATACATGTCGATGGGTGCTACGGGACAAGGACATAGATATGGCGGTCCAGAGATTTGTGCACGCGAATGACAAAGTGGTATTTCTCTACAAATCCCAGGCTGACAAAATCGTACGATTGAGGGACCACAATCACCGCACGTGAACGACAGTGCCCACGAATCTCGGAAAACGCCGATGCATACAGGGAGTCTCTCTGTCCCCCTATGACCGTGGACTTGCCATAGGGCACATCGGTGACCACACTCTCGAAGGAACGCCCGTACGCGGCGCCGATGTCGGTGGCGTCACCGAGTACCACGGTACCGACAACGCCATAGTGGGCAAGGTTGCGACGGCAACCTTCAACCATCTTCTCCTCGATGTCTATGCCATACGGCGCAAGGCCCATAAGCCCCGCCTCTATAAGAATGCCCCCTGTGCCGCAGAAGGGATCGAGCACCTCGCTTGTGGCGCCCGAAATGTTGACAAGCGCACGGGCAAGGCGGGGATCAAGAGACGATGGATGGAAAAACGGACGGTGTTGCGGTTTGCGTGCCTGCAAGTCACGTGCCGGCGAGCCCGCCACGACAAGCCCCGTATGAACCATCCCGCCGACATGGATGCCGATGATGTGCCGGTCGGGGGTAGCGAGGTTGACCGTGGCGCCAGTCGCGGTGATAATCTGGTCGGAGAGGCGCCGTTCCTCCGCCATGGCGTTGATGTCCTTGTCCACTTTTTTTACCCGCACGCAAAAGGAACCGGAAGGAAGCGCCGCTTTCAGCCGGGCAGGGTCGAGCTCGCCTTTCCCCGCTTCTACAGACCCCAGGGCAGAGAGCACAACGTGGGAAAGGGCCAGGCGGGACAGCGTATCGGCGGGCACCTGCGCACACGAAACGGCGAGAAGCTGGCCCGATGCGAAGGTCACCGACGGCCGTGCGCCGCATGACGACAATAGCTCGAGCGCCTCAGCACTGGCAATGCCCTCGTACGAGCCGTTGAGTAGGAACAGGAGGTCCATGGTCCCACCTAGAGGGGGCGCAGGAAGTCCACGTCGCCGGCGAGTATCTCTTCCACGATTCCCTCCACCTGTAGGAGGAGCGAGCCGGTGTCGCTGATGTCCTGGACGTAACCCACCCGTTCCTTGCCAAAGACGGAGACGCGGACAAACTTGCCGATGGTGTTTGATATCGAACGGGAAAAGGAGATGATGTCCTCGAATTTCCGCTGCTCGAAGAGCGTATACTCTTCCTCAAAGGAGGTGAGGATGGTGGCCAAGAGCTCGTTGCGGTCCACCAGGTGCCCCACGATACGCCGGATCGATTCGGCGGGCATGCCCTCTGGTGGATCATTGTTGACATTGATGCCAATGCCGACCACGATGTAGTGGATAAGGTCGATATCAGACGACACCAAGAACGCGACACCGCACAGCTTGTTCCCTCGGTAGAAGATATCATTGGGCCACTTCATCGACACCGTGATGCCGTAGAGGCTCTTGAGCGCCTTGGCTATGGCGTTGGAGGCTACGAAGTTAAGTATCGGGGCATCGGAAGGAGGACAGCGCGGCCTGAGGACAAACGAGAACCAGAGACCCCCTTTCGGGGACGACCATACCCTGCCGAGCCTCCCGCGGCCGGCATCCTGCATTTCCGAGACCACGAGCGTCCGCTCGGGCGCGCCGTCAAGGGCGAAGGTCCGAGCATAGAGGTTCGTCGAGTCGACGGTCTCATAGTGGTAGATGGTGCGAAAGAGGGTCTTTTGGGAGATGTATTCGGGAATAATGACATCGGGGACCGAGACAAGGCGGTAGCCCTTGTTGGTCTTGGATACGATGTCAAATCCTCCCTCTTTGAGCAGAGCTATCTTTTTCGATACGGCCATGCGGGAAATACCAAGCTTTTTGGCTATGTATTCACCCGAAACATAGTCGTCCTGATTTTCCATGAGAAAAGTCAGCACGTCGGCAGCCATCACGATAAAGAAAAAGAAATGAAAATAAAAAGATTCCTACTTGAGCCCCAGCTCGCCAAAGAGGTCCGACACGATGGCGACATCCTTTTTCTGCTTCCTATCGACGATATCCTGCAGGCCAAGAAGATTGTAAAGGGACCTGCCCGCATCGATTTCCGCCATGACGGACCGCTCAAGCATTTTCGTGTCCTTAGCCTTCTCCACCACATGGGCTACGTGTTCCTGAGGAATGGAGACGACACCGTCATCATCGCCGATAAGGTAGTCGCCGGGGCGCACGCAGGCGCCGCCGCAGGTGACGTTCTTATCCAGCTCTCCGAGCGCGCGTATGGTGCCGTCGCGCGGCGAAGCGGTTATGGCGAAAACAGGGATATTGAGCTCCCGTATGCGGGTGACATCACGCACGGCGCCGTCGATGATGATGCCGGTCAGCCCCTTTGCCTGCGCTTGGTAGGTCATGAGGCTTCCCCATATGGCCGATTCGGTATAGCTGCCGCCGTCGATGACAAGCACCATGCCCGGTGGGCAGGACTCAAGCGCGGCATAGCAGGTCAGCATGTCCCCCGGCGGCGTCGAGGCGGTGTAGGCCCTTCCCGACAGGTGCATGCCCTTTTTTACCGGCTTGATGGTAGAATGCATCGTACCCCTGCCACCGAGGATATCGGCAACGGATGCAGTATCCAGTGTGGCAAGTTCTTCTAGCACTGTTCCTATATTCATAATCCACCCCCACGACTCCTAGGTCGTCAAGGTATATTAAGGAATTGCTTGAAAAGACGTGGTGGACTGGCCGGGATTTGAACCCGGGGCCTCCTCCATGCCAAGGAGGCGCGCTTCCGAGCTGCGCTACCAGCCCACGATTACTGCGAAAGAGTCTCCCGGAACGTCTGGAGGAAGTCTTCAACCTTTTTCAGACTGCGGGCAAATATAAAGTTATTGGATACGAATACCTCGTCCGAAACCCGTGACGCAGCAAACGATACCTCTTCGGGATCGGGCATCTCATCGTCATAGAGGGACGACCAGACGTCATCGAGTTCGAATCGCTCGTAGGCATCGATGAGAAGCTCGTTCACCTTTCGCTCAAGGTCCCCCACACGCGCCTCATACGTGGCGTTTTCAATCTGGAGGCGATTGATCTCAAAGAGGAGCTCGTCGGTCTCATGTTCGTCGGAAGCCTCGCTCTCATCGTCGCCATGCCTGCAGCAGGGACAGGGTTCCTCCTCCTCGCAGGAGCATGCCTCCTCAAGCTCAGGGTAGGGCTCGTCCGTTTCGTAGGCGGGTGTGGCGTAGAGGCGCAGCGCCGAAAGGCCAGCGCGTACGATAGCCTTTTCCAACGCTTCCCGTACCACGTGGGTATCGGTATACTCGATGTTCTGGCCACGGGGAATCCGCACCTGTTCCACTGTTCCACAGAGGCCTTCAAGGACTTCGCGCATGCGGACAGATAGCTGGTCCCCCGCTTCGTCGTGGTCTGTGGCAAGAAGGACGATGTCGGCTCCGAAGGCGGCGTTCTTCGCTATTTCAGGCGTGGTGGTCGGTATGAGAGCTGTCACGGTCGCGCCGTAGTCGCTTCCAAGCGACGTGCCGCGAAGGGCCTCGGACACCCTGATGGCGTCGGCGAGACCTTCGACGACGATGCGCACATCGGTAACAGCGTCAGTTCTTCCACTCATACGTTCTCATCCTGCTGCTGGCCCCAAAGCCGCATGAGCTGCATCGGTGCTGGCGGATGTGGTACGAATGGTTCCCGCAGCGCCTGCACCTGATGTGCACCTTGTTGTTTCTCCGGCCGAATGCTGGTGTGCCTTTACCCATCTTCCTCACCTCAGGTCAGGGGATATGAGAACGACGTTGTCGCCGCGCACTACCGCATAACCAAGTTTCCTGATAAGCTGCCCGTCTCTGAGCTCTTCTGCATTTTCTAGAACGAGATTCATGTGAATGTCGTACCCCTTCAGGGTGCCGCGGAACTCCCGCCCGCCCTTGAGTTCGACAAGAACGTTCTTCTCTACGGATTTGTGGATGATATCCAAGGGTCTTTCAGCCATATACACACCTCAAGTGACTTTACTCAATAAATTACAGGCATATTTAAATGTATCTGCCCCACCCTTTTCCGATTGGGAAGGGAAATACAGCATACGTGCACAACCTCCAGCGTTTATAAACCTTTCGGGGCGGGTCACAAGGGCCTGCCTCGTGCACGTATGAAC
>JAHKLV010000218.1 GCA_020854925.1 Candidatus Methanofastidiosia archaeon
TACAGTTGTCGAGGTGCGAGGTAAAGGTCGAGATGGGTTTTCCCGCCAAGATGCTGATGACGAGCTTTTGTGAAAAGTCGATGCCTGCTAGCTCTTCAAAGAGCTCATCGAGGGACTGCGGTTTCACACAGATGAAAACGGTGTCGGTGCGCCTGACGACCTCGCCGTTGTCGGTGGTGGTCTTTATCCCGTACGCGTCCTCAAGCGCACGCAGGGCGTTGATGGAGCGGCGTGACGCCACCACGTAGCTCCGGTCGTAGATGTTGGCAAGGATGGCTGCCGCCATGTTCCCCGCCCCGATGAAACCCACGGCCCCGAGGTGGCCACGTTCTTCCTCTCCGGTTCTGGCAGTCATGGGCTCACCTAGTAGTGCTTGGCAAAATAGACGACGGTAGTCGCAGGCTTGCCGCAGTAGATGCAGGACCCCTCGGCCGTCTCGCCGAAGGGGATGCAGGCAGACGTGGCGCCCGTCTCGTCCTTGATAGCCTCCTCGCATGCCGTCTCGCCGCACCAGGGGACCTTTATCATGCCGGTGGTCCCGTCACGAACGGCCGCCATGAAATCGTCATAGTCGGTGAGGGAGGCGGTGTTCTCTACAAGGAAGGCCTTGGCACGCTGGAAGAGGGAGGTCTGGATGTCTGCAAGGAGCGCCGTGAGGGCGTCGGCGATGCCATCGAGAGGTACCGCCATCTTCTCACCCGTGTCGCGGCGCACGAGCACGGCCTGTCCGGCCTCGACGTCGCGGGGGCCAAGCTCGATGCGCACCGGCACGCCGCACAGCTCCCAGTGATTGAACTTGTAACCTGCCGAGTACTCCTCGCGGTCGTCAAGCTCGATATCGCGCCTACCGAGCGCGTCGTGGAGCGCCCGCGCCGCGCTCAGCACGGTCTCCTTGTTCTTCTTGAAGATGATGGGAACGATGACCGCCTGGATGGGGGCGACCGCGGGGGGCAGCACGAGCCCCTTGTCATCGCCGTGCACCATGATGAGCGTGGCGATGGTGCGCGTGGTAAGACCCCACGAGGTCTGCCAGGCGTACTTCTTCTGCTCGTCGCGGTCGGTGAAGGTGATGTCAAAGACCTTGGAAAAGTGCTGGCCAAGATTGTGGGACGTGCCGCCCTGGACAGCGCGAAGATCGGGCATGAGCAGTTCCACCGTGGTGGTGTACAGGGCGCCGGCGAACTTCTCCTTGTCGGTCTTCGTGCCCTCTATCACCGGAATGGCGAGGAGCGTTTCATAGACGTCGCGGTAGACGTGGAGCATCTTGAGGACCTCCTCGTCGGCCTCTTCCCGCGTTGCGTGGACGGTGTGTCCCTCCTGCCACAGGAATTCCCTCGTGCGCATGAAGAGCTTGGTCATCTTCGTCTCCCACCGCACGACGTTCGCCCATTGATTGATGAGAAGGGGAAGGTCGCGGTAGGAACGCACCCATTTCGAGTACATGGTGTACATGATGGTCTCGGACGTAGGGCGCACCGCAAGCTTCTCCTCTAAGGGCGTCGTGCCGCCGTGCGTGACCCAGGCGACCTCGGGGCTGAATCCCTCGACATGGTCGGCCTCCTTTTGAAGGAGGCTTTCGGGGATGAACAAAGGGAAATACGCGTTGCGGTGCCCCGTCTCCTGGATGCGCCCGTCAAGATATGCCTTTATCCTTTCCCAAATCTGGAACCCGTACGGGCGAATAACCATGCATCCCTTGACAGGGGAAAAGTCGGCAAGCTCTGCACGCAGGACGACCTGATTGTACCATTCCGAAAAATTCTCACTCTTCTTGACAGTAATGCCTTCATCCTCACTCATGAACAATCACCAAAAACAGTAACGGCGTCAATCCTGCAGAGCAAAGGGGATGCGCACCTAGCAGCCCGGAAATACATCCCTTCTTTGTGCCTGATAGAACCGCATGGAAGGAAAAGACGATTCACGTAATATAAACCTTTTGGTTTTGGCACGACCTGCTGTATCATCGCACGAAAGGGAACTCAGCGGATACCGCCCATAAGGACTCAATCGTCCGATATGGGAATCCCAGGGGGCAATCCCCTCTTTCAATCAGTTACGAACACGGTCACCGGGAGAAACCCCCCGATAGATAAGAATGCATAACCACTGTCGGGAAATCTTTATGGATAATCCATCCATGATAATCTATTTATCGGAATACCGCAGAGGGCATGTGTACCCGTTGTTGACAATGGGAGGTGGAATTATTTGACAGACAAAGCAGAAATACTCAAAGGGCTTGCAGAGGCCGTCATCGCCGGAGATGAGGACCTGAGCGAAGAGCTCGCACACAAGGCGCTCAACGAAGGCGTCGACGCATACGACGCCATCATGAACGGCTGCAACGTCGGTATGAAAGAGGTAAGCGACCGCTACGAGAAAAAGAGCATGTTCGTGCCGGAGATCCTCCTGTCCGCCGATGCCATGTACGCCGCGCTCGACGTACTCAGGCCACACCTAAAGGTGGACGTAACAGCAGCAAAGCCAAAGAAAGTCATCATAGGCGTTGCTACGGGCGACATCCACGACATTGGAAAGAATCTCGTGAACATGATGCTTGACGTTGCCGGATTCGATATTATCGACGTGGGGCGCGACGTTCCCATCGAGACGTTTATCGACAAGGCGGCGGAGGTCGGGGCGGACCTTGTGGCAATCTCAGCGCTCATGACCACGAGCATGATGAACATGGAACCCGTCATCAAGGGGCTCAAGGATAAGGGGCTCGCCACCAAGGTCATCGTGGGCGGTGCGCCCATCAACGAGGACTTTGCCAAGGAGATAGGTGCCGACGCATACGGCAAGGACGCAGTGGCGGCGGTACGTGTTGCCAAGCAACTCACGGGGGCTTGAAGAAATGGGAAAAATGACAGGACCAGAACGCATGCACGCCGTCATGATGGGCGAGAAGCCCGACCGCGTGCCAGTGGTGCCATTCGTGCTCGGGTACGCGGCCCACGTGACAGGGACATCGCTTGGCGACTTTTACGCCGACGGCGACAAGTGCTTCGAGGCGCAGTTCATGGCCATGCGCCTGCATGGCTACGAGCAGACGCCCCTTTACGGCTACGCCTCGCTCGGGGCGTGGGAGTTTGGCGGCGAGGTTGGCTTCCCTTACGGGCCAGGACACAGTGCGCCTTACGTTAAACGCCACCCCGTCATGTCCGTGGAAGACGTGGAAGCCCTCGAGGTGCCGGACTTCGACCGCGAGCTGCCGGGAAGCTACAAGGAATCCGTCAAGGTGGGCGACCGTGCCGCGAAGTACGGCATGCCGGTGACATTCCAGACGGGCAGCACCTTTACCGCCTCCTCGCTCGTGGCAGACACGTCGCTGTTCCTCAAATGGGTCTTCAAGGA
>JAHKLV010000240.1 GCA_020854925.1 Candidatus Methanofastidiosia archaeon
GCAGAAACGAAGGCGAGCCAGCTTATCATCTCCGGCGCCGAGGCGCATGTCTGCGTGGCGCAGACGGCTCTTGACGCCGGGGAGCGCGGCATGGATGTCTTTGTCGTTTCAGATGCCGTGGCCTCCCGCACGCCAGAGCGCAAGGAGGCGGGGCTCGTACGCCTCCGGCAGGCGGGATGTGTGCAGGACTGTGCCGAGGGAATCCTCTTTTCCCTTCTTGAGCGAGCGGACGGGGACGAGTTCCGGATGATCCATAAGATTGTCACGGATTAGAGCTTGCGGATGCGGATGGAGGTGGCCAGGTCCGTCGCAAAGGCTGAAAGCTTGCGTGCGGCGTTGCGTACCACGAAGGCGTCAAGCTTGGCCGCCTTGGCGTTCTCCCCCTCGATGTTCCTGACAATCTCGTCGGCATAGCTTCCAATAGTCACGAGGGGGCTCTGGAGCTCATGATACAGACGGCGCGTGAACGTCTCGAGTTCCTCGTTCCGTTCGGTCAGCTGGGTAAAGAGCCTGTTGCGCTCTTCCACGGCCCGTTTTCTTGCCGTCACGTCCCTGGCATTAAAGACGATGCCGCGGATGTCCGGGTCTCCCAAAAGATTGGTCTTTGTCACCTCGAGCATGCGCACCTCTCCTGACGCATTGAAGACCTCGGCCTCAAGCATGAGCGACTCGCCCGGCGGCGGAAGCTCGTCAAGGACAGAGGCGGCTTGGGTGGAGGACTCTTTCACATAAGAGAAAATGTTTTTGCTCCTGACCGTTTCGGGCTCGTAGCCGAGGACAGCAAGGAGTGAGGGGGATGCATAGGTAATTTCCCCTTGGGTGTCTACGATTATTGTGACTTCCTTCGACTTTTGCACGAGTCCCTTGAATCGCCGCTCGCTCGCTGCTAGGGCGCGGCTGTCATGCTCTCGGCGCAGGTACAGGCTCACCATCTCGCCCAGGAGGCGCATGAGGCGCACGTCCTCCTTTTTCCATGCGCGCTCGTGCAGGCTGTCAAAGCCCATGAACCCCACCAGCGGCCCATTCTCCCACCGAAGGCCGATAACGAGAAGCGAGCATATGCCCTGTTCGGCAAGGAGCGCACGTTCTGGTTCCGAGGGAATACCGGCCACGTTCGGTATGTTGAGATAGTTGCGGGTTTCCAGCTGCTCGTTCCACCAGGGAAATGCAGATACGGGCAGGGCCTGGAGCAGGTCCTTTTGCGCGCTGACGCCAGGTGCCGTCCACTCATGCGTGTTGCTCATGGTGCCGTTGTCGCGGTCGTAGCGGAACAGGTAGGCACGGTCCGAGTCCGTGGTCTCGCCGGCAAAGGCAAGGACCCCGTCGAGGTCCACCTCCTCGGCGGGGCGCAGGAGCATGCGCGACATCGCGGAGACCGCCTCCTCCATCCTGAGCCGGTGGCGCACCTCCTCTTCCACGCGTTTTCGCGCCGTGATGTCCTCTCCAGAGCTTATGAATCCCGTGACCGTTCCCGTTGTGTCCCGCAGCACCTCGTTGTGCCACCAGACCGTCCGTGCCTCCCCGGTCCTCGTCTTGACCGCATTTTCGTTATATCTCACCTTTTCTGGGTCGCCCGAGAGCAATTCGTGGAACACGTGCGATACCTCGTGGCGCTCTTGGGGCATGGCAAACGTTTCCACCCATGGCGTTCCGACGAGCTCTTTTTTCTGGTACCCGAGCAGTTCGGCCGCCTTTTTGTTCGCGAGAACGATTCGTCCCGCATCGTCGAAGACAAGGATCATCACCCCGGCGATATCGAGGTACCGAAGCGCCATGTCCTGCTCTTTTCTGAGCAGGTCCTTGCTTTCCGCAAGGTCCCGCACCAGGAGGTCAGTGGGGCGTGACACGCCGGTAACGATGATGGCCAGGTACAGGGCATAAAAGGCGTAGAGTTTGAAGTAGTGGCCTACCATGTTCGCCGTTCCATACACGCTCACATACTGAGTGAATGCAAGCTCTGCGCCCATGGAAAGGAGGAGGAACGCAAGGAGGAAGGAGAGCACCGTCCTGTCAAATCGCTCGCGCGACCGCCATGCCAGCACGGCGCTTGCGCCCAGCACGGCGATGATGAGGTATTCGCTATATATCTTGAAGGCGGTGAGACCTTCCCCTTCGACGTAGCAGGTGGGAAAGATTCGCCACTGGAAGATGGAGATGACTAACGCCGTACCAAGTAGCACATAGGCCGCGGAACAGGCGTAGTAGGCCCGGTCGTCCTGGAACGAGATACGCCGGTGCCCCAAGAGCAGAAGGCCTGCAAGCACGGAGAAGGCCTGCACGTACCGTGCCGCAATCCACAGCTGTGTCGGAAGATTCGAACCGAACCCCTGGAAAAATCCCATGCCGCGATACGACATGACGTGAAGCAGGTCCAGGCCTGCCACCACCACGAGCGCTATGCCCATGAGAAGAAAGAGATTGTTCCTTATGACCTGCCGGGCGTTAAAGGTGACAAAAAACACGGTGAGGGCAATGGCAATCGATATTACCTCGACAAACACGTGGAAGAGCAGATAGTCGTGCCTAGCTGCCGCATACAGGCCGGTGGAGAGTGCTATCCAGAACATGGCCATCGCGACAATCCTGACCGACGCCTTGCTCATGTGCTTTCGTCCCCCGTGTCGCACCTTCGCATACCGTATACGTATCAGTACATATATTAAAACATGTTGATAGATTCTGCATTCTTGTGGCATATGGATACCTTTTTATGCTGGGGGGTGCGTTCTGTTTCTGACCTTCCATGCATACCGCGGCACTCGTCATCTTCCTTGTCGTGTTTGGCCTTACCGCCTTGCGGAAAGTGGGCTCGCTCGTGCTCCCCCTCTGGGCCATCATGGCGGCGGGGGCCGTAGCCATGGTCGGTACCGGTTCCCTCTCCCCCGGCGCCGCCCTTCGTGCCATCGACCTTCACGTCATGGGATTCCTCTTGTGCATGGCACTCGTGGGCGCCCTCATGCAGAACAGCTCGCTCCTCGACGCTGCCGTCGAGCGCGCGCTTCCCGCCGTCGTTTCCCCCCTGCGCCTTATCATGTCCCTTACCTTTCTCATCGGCGCCGCGTCGGCTGTTCTTATCAACGACACCATCGCCATTGTCGGCACCTCGCTTTCC
>JAHKLV010000203.1 GCA_020854925.1 Candidatus Methanofastidiosia archaeon
AAACACGCTTTCCTTCTTCCGCACGTTTAGTGCCACACTTTCATGGCAAACAACGTGCGACAGCGCCATTACCTCTATTTCCGTATCCCCCTTCGCGAACTATGCGGTGGTGGGAACGGAAAGCGGCTCCGTGTACCTGTATGACATCGCCGCAAAGACCCTGTTATGGAAGATTGGCCTTCCATCACCCATCGTTCATACCGATATACGCTCAAGTGCTACGGAATCACTCGTGCTCGACGCCGCGGGTACGCTTGTCTTGCTTGACCGGGCAGGGACGCGCCTCAACGAGATATCCGGCGCAGGGTGGGCGTATCTGCCCTATTGGAGTGAAGGATTCGCCTACACAGTTCAGAATGCCCTCTTCGTTCAGCGTGAAGGTCGCTCCGTTCCCGATTGGTCGTATTCCCTCGGCATGCAGGTTCACGGGATGGATGCAAACTACGGGTTTTCCACCCTCATGGTCACGACATCCGATGCCGTTCTCTTCTTTTTTGAGGACGACCTTTTCATATATGGGTCACGGACATACTGGTCGCTGCTTGCACTTTTCGTCGTGGGGCAGGTCCTTGTCCTTGGGTACCTTGCGTATCTCCAGAAAGGCACCCTTTACTCCATCATGCAGAACAAGGAGTTTATCGAGTTTTTCATTGGGGTGTTTGGCGGCCTTGCCCTCTCTTTGCTGCTTGCGAGGTCTGCCGGCACGTACAACGCCATGAACATCATCATCGGCTCGGCGGCATGCGGGCTTTCCGCATGGCAGTGTTCGCGCCTGCGGGGCGGATTCGTGGGCGCCTTTGCGGGGTATGTCGTGGGATTTTTCGGGTCTATCGCCATCGGTGCCGCCTTTGGCGTCTACCGCTGGCTTGGCGGTGCGGAACAGAACATCGTGAGTTCCCTTTTTGGTTCAGCCTTCGTGGGCGGTCTTCTCGGCGCGGTCTTTAGCGTCATCGGCGTCGTCATTGGCCTTGTTATTAAGGGCTATCTCGAGGAATACCGCCAAAGGAAGGCACAAAAGGTGTAGACCATATCGGACAATTTAGCCCTTCCCCTCAAGCGGGCCTGCCTCGTTGCTACGGTCGTCGTACTCTTTATCTTGGCAACAGGCGGCGGCGTGCGTCCTCAGACCTGGGGGGAGCAAATTCAGCGGAGGGCTGAGCCCACTCGTCTAATCGGCATGGAACAAGACGAACTAACCCAGCTTGAGGCCGAATTTTCTTTTTTTATGCGCAATCTAGAAACAGGGGCGCAGGCGGCCTGTTTTTCCGGGGAGACCACCGTCTTCCATGATATCTACTGCTTTGTGTCGCACAAGCTTCCTTACCGTGATGACAAACAGGGGTACCTGGCCTTGGATTATCTTGCCACACCCTCAGAGGCGCTTTCCAATGGGGTCGACGACTGCGACGGCAAGGCGGTGGTCATCTGTACCATGCTTGCCGCCAGGGGTTATGACGCCGTTGTAGTGATGGGCACCGAACACACCTGGGTCGAGGTGGCAGACGAGGAAGCGTATGTCTATATTGCGTTTCTTGGCAGCAGCGACCCCGTCATTATCCGTGATGCGCCCCTGCCGACACCCTCCTCCGTGTATGTCCGCTTCAATGCCGAACAGGCCGTATGGACGCCGGCCCCCCTTCTTGTACAGGGGGCGCTTGTATGGGCATACCTCTTCATCGCCTTGGCATCAGGCCAGATTCTGTACGCCAGACGGCTCTATGCCCGGCCTCTCGGGTACGTGTCCGAGATGGTTGGCTACTTCAAGTATCTCCTCTACATGATCCTTTTCATATTCGGTGTCTGGGTCGGCATCCTTCTTTTTGTGCAACTCCTCTATCGGATTCCGTAAGAAGCGGGACAGAAAAAAAAGATTACCGAAAGGTTTAAATAGATTTTTTGACGACATTCGTCAGCAACTGAGTGATTCTTATGACCAAACCACAACGAGAGAGCGCCGCTGGGGCATTGCCTCCCACGGGTGCCGGACTTATCCGGTACTTTGATGAGGATACGCAGGGCGTCAAGCTGAGCCCGAAGGCCGTTGTCATCGGCGTGGTGGTGTTCGGGGTGCTGTTCATCCTGTTACATACGTTGGCATAGGTGATATTCTGAGTACCTTACAGCTGGCGCTGTTCGCCCTCATCCTCTTTTGGATGGCCCTGCTTGTCGCCGCCGAACGCTTCAATCTTTCCCGGTGGAACGTAGAGGTGGGGCTTTTTCAGATAATCGCCCGGACACAGCGCCTAACGGGACTCATCGATGCCATCGCACGTCGGTTCAGGCCGTTGTGGCGGCTGTTTGCCTATGTGGGTGTGTGTGCAGCCTTTGTCGCCATGGCGCTTACCACCATCAACTTTCTCTTTGTCGGGAGGATGCTTTTTGAAAAACCGACGGAGGCAACCGGCGTCCAGCTGGTCATACCCGGCGTAACCGTCCCGCTGCTTTATTCACTCGTGGCGCTCATGGTCGTCGTCGTGGTGCACGAGTTTGCTCACGGCATCATCGCCCGGCTCAACAAGATACCGGTGAAGTCTGTCGGCGTTGGCATCCTTGCCATCCTTCCTTTCGCCTTTGTAGAACCGGAAGAGGAAGGGATGAAGGCCGCATCGCCCTTCTCCCGCATTCAGGTGCTGGCGGCGGGTTCCATGGCAAACTTCACCACCGCGTTCCTTGCGCTCGCCATCATCTTTGCCCTTGTCGTCCCCGGCCTGCCAACTACCGGCCTTTCCATCGCCGGGATTGAGGGGGGATCACCTGCCGAGGATGCAGGTCTTTTCGATGGCTTGGTCATTACCTCAATCGATTATGCAGGTTCTTCCTATGCCATCGGTACGTATGATGACTTCGGAGCCATCATGGAGCGTACCTCTCCTGGCGAGGAGCTTTCTTTGATAACATCTGCAGGTACCTATTCCGTGGTGCTTGCGCAGCATCCGAACAGGGATGTCG
>JAHKLV010000068.1 GCA_020854925.1 Candidatus Methanofastidiosia archaeon
AGAATCCGAGATTCGTCGACGAGGAGGCCGGACTCGAGGTAATAGCACGCTACTCTGCCCAGTACCAAAAAGAGGTCAAGCAGCTTGCCCCCCTCATCAACACCATGGCCCGCTACATCCCGTCCCGCAGGAAGCGCAAGCTTCACATAAGCCTTTTTGGCTATTCGCGCAACATGGATGGCGTGAGCCTTCCGCGTGCCATCGCATTCACCGCAAGCCTCTACTCACTCGGCTTTCCCCCCGAGCTCCTGGGGTTAAGCAGTCTCTCAAGCGAGGATATCGATATCCTCAGGCGCATCCACATCAACTTCGACGAAACGCTGTCGTCGGCCCTTGCCTACTACAATCCGCGTGCAAGCAAGGTTACCGGCCTAGATATCCAGCGTCACATCGATGCGCTCGATGTCGACTATACCTACGATGAGCCTCATGGCTCGTACACCGACGCCATCCTCGACACGGTGCGCAAGAATCAGATGGACCAGACAGAGCGCCTCTGTATCCAAGCGGCCCATGTACGCCGCTTCCTCGGGTAGCGGCAAACGCTTATTAAGTCCCGTACCCTACATATAGCTCATGGAACTCACCGTAAAGAAGTTTGACTTGGAAGCAGGAAAGCGATACACCGTCATCATCAACGAAAAGGACATGCTCATCGAGCGCATCTACCCCGGAGACCGCGTGACGGTCAAGGGGCCAAACAGCACCCTCACCGCCTTTGTGAACGCCACCCAACGGCTCGTGCCGAAAGGTACCGTCGGCCTGTATGAGGAAGTCGTCGAGCGCACGGGGCTCAAGGACAAGGAGAAGGCCATCGTAGAGTATGCCCCCCCTCCCGCTTCGGTGCAGTCAATCCAGAAAAAAATGAAGGGCATAAAGCTCAACAAGCAAGAAATCTTTGACATTGTCCACGACGTCGTGGAACAAAATCTCTCTGAGGCGGAAATTGCCGCCTTCCTCGTGGCGCAGCAGACCGTCCTCATGGACATGGATGAAACGGAGGCACTCACGCGCGCCATGGCCGACTATGGGGAGAAGGCGCAGTACGATAAGACCACGTTTACCAAGCATTCCATCGGGGGCGTCCCTGGCGATTCGAAGGTCTCCCTTATCAACATACCCATTGTCGCCGCCGGCGGGATATTCATCCCCAAGACATCCTCCCGGTCCATCACATCACCATCAGGCACCTCCGACACCATGGAGGTGCTTGCCAATGTGGAGTTCACCATCGAGGAGATTGACCAGATAGCCAAGAAGTGCAACGCCGCCCTCGTGTGGGGCGGGTCTCTTAACATGGCGCCAGCTGACGACCTCCTTATCCGGGTGGAGCGCCCCCTCAAGCTCGACCCCCTCTCGCAGATGCTCGCCTCCATCATGTCAAAACAGCTAGCCAACGACGTGGATTTCATGCTGCTTGACATCCCCGTGGGACTGGGGGCCAAGGTAGAAACGGAAAAGGACGCACAGGCCATGGCAAGCAGATTCTCGGAGCTGGCAGAGCGCCTCGGCATTTCACTTCGCACCGTGCTCACCTACGGCGGCCAACCCGTGGGACATGCTATCGGCCCGGCGCTCGAGGCGCGCGAAACACTTGCCACCCTCGCGAACAACGGGCCGCAAAGCGTCACCGAAAAGTCCATCGCCCTGTCAGGCGTGATGTTCGAAATGGCGGGCATGGTCACACGGGGCCAGGGCTCGGCCATGGCCACCGAACTGCTGACCTCCGGCAAGGCGGACAAGAAGTTCCGGGAGATAATCGAACTCCAGGGTGGCAATCCCAAGGTGAAGATTGACGACATACCTCTTGGTGACAAGACCTTTGACATCATCTCGAACGGCAACGGGTACGTCACCGCCGTGTCTAACGAGCGGATCTGCAAGATAGCGCACCTTGCCGGCGCGCCCAAGGACAAGGGTGCCGGCATCTACCTGCACAAGAAGGTCGGGTACAACGCGAAGAAGGGCGATGCGCTCTTTACCATCTACGCCGAAAGCGAGAAAAAGCTTGACGACGCCATCAACTATGCGCTCAAGCGGCCGCCGCACGCCGTCGAGGGCATGATTATCGAACAACTGTAAAATACCGAGCTGGTGCTCTTATGCAAATACGATGGTTAGGGGGAGCGATGGAAGTAGGGCGCTCCTGCGTACACGTACGTGAAAACAACTTCAACTGCCTTATCGACTGCGGTGTCAAGCTCTCGGAGGAGGGCGAAGACATGTATCCGGACCTTTCGGACATCAACTTTTCCGAGCTTGACGCCGTCATCATCTCGCACAGCCACCTGGACCACTGCGGGTATGTCCCGTTCCTGTATGCACACGGCTACTCGGGCCCGGTCTATACCACACACCCCACTCGAAGGATTGCGAAGGTCATACAGGACGACTTTGCCTTCATCCAGAAGGAGGTCACGGGATGGGCGCCGTACTGGCGAGACGATATTAGGAAGGCCAAACAGCATACGGTGGCACTTGACTACCTGGAAAAGGTGGAGCTGAAAAAAAACATCTACCTCACGTTCCATGACGCAGGCCACATTCTCGGTGCCGCACAGGTGCTCATCGAGACCCCGTCGACATCCCTTCTTTATACTGGCGACTTCAACACCACGAAGACACGTGTCATGCGGGAGGCTGACACAAACATCGCCGCCGACGTGGTCATCACGGAAGCCACCTACAGCGGGGACTACGACGTCCACAAGCCGCTCGCTGAAAGCGAGGCGGAGCTTATCGCAGCCATCAACAGGACCGTGGACCGCGGCGGAAAGGTGGTGATTCCCGTCTTTGCCATCGGGCGGGCGCAAAACATCATGATGGCGCTCAAAAGTGCTTATGAGGCAGGACTGCTCCACACCCACATCTACCTTGACGGCATGCTGCAAAAGATAAATCAGATTTATGACGACTTCCCCGAATGGATGAACGACGACATGTACGCGCTCTTCAAGAAGGGCAACCCCTTCGAGGCGCCGTTCATGACAGGCGTGAGCGACCGCCGGCGAATGCTTCGCCTCACCGAACCGGCCATTATCGTCACCACCGCCGGCATGATGTCGGGAGGGCCCGTCCTTGCCTACTTCAAGGAATGGGCGGGAGACCCGAAAACGACCTTCGCCCTTGTCGGCTACCAGGTGGAGGGCACCCTTGGGAGAAAGCTCCAGGAAGGAGAGCGCACCTTCCGCCTCAATGGCGACACCATCACCGTAAAGGCAGAAATAGCTAGCATCAGCTTCTCGGCCCATGCGGACCAGCACGGCCTCATCTCCCACATCCGCTCCCTCAAAAAACAGCCTGAAAGCATCTTCTTGTGCCATGGCGACCCAGAAAAACTCCCCCAGCTTGCAAAGGCCATCGGCGCTCCGGCAACCATCGCCGAACCGCTCACCGTCTACACGCTCAAGGAGGCGCGCACCGGGTACGAGCCCATCGAGCCGTCCTTTGAAA